>JACXVH010000318.1 GCA_014763515.1 Flavobacteriaceae bacterium | reverse complement strand
TTGAATGGAAATGAAATTGGTGGAGGTTCCATTCGTATTCACGATAAAGGATTACAAGCTAAAATGTTTGATTTATTAGGTTTTACACCAGAAGAAGCAGAAAATCAATTTGGTTTCTTAATGAATGCTTTCCAATATGGTGCACCACCACATGGCGGTTTAGCTTTTGGTTTGGATCGATTGGTTGCTATTTTAGGTGGACAAGAAACAATTCGCGATTTTATTGCTTTCCCTAAAAACAATAGCGGAAGAGATGTAATGATTGATGCGCCTTCTGTAATTGACAACAAACAATTAGATGAATTACATATTCAATTAAAATAAGCAAAAAGGACTCAAATTGAGTCCTTTTTTTAACTTTAAAAACATGAAATACTTTATATTAAGTTTATTGATTTTGTTTTTCGCCTTTGTAGGATATGGTTCTTATTTGAATTCAGAAATTGCAAAATCTGGAGATAAATGGATTGGGATTGGAGTGTTATTAATTGCATTTGGAATTATGCCACTTTTTATAATTCATAGATATAAAAAAAGTAAATTAAAGGAATACTTGAATTCTCAACTCGATAAAAACAGCAAAAAAACTGAAAATCAGTAAATTTCTCAAAAAAAAGCTTTGTCACGTCATTAATAAAACTATCTTTGAACATTATTAATTTTATTTTTTATTTATGCGAACAGGCAAAGTAAAATTCTTCAATGAAGAAAAAGGTTACGGTTTCATTACTGATGATGCAACTGGAAAAGACATTTTCGTACACGCTACAGGATTGAGAGTAGAGAAATTAGAGCAAGGTGAATCTGTAAGTTACGAAGAAGAAGACGGAAAAAAAGGTAAAATAGCTGCTCAAGTGGTAGTTATCGAAGACTAATATAGATTACGATTATTATTTTTTGATTACCTAGGTAAAAAAAATCCCGAGCGTTGCTCGGGATTTTTGTTTTTATATCCATTTCTTTTCTCTTTCTGTAGCATCTAATATATCAATATCTAAAGCTAATTTAAAATGTTCTGCAACTTTAAACGCTTCTTTTTTTATCGTTTGTTTTAAAAACAGAAACATATTCGAAATCAGGTATTGGATTCCATTTACCAATTTTAATTCCAAACAATGAATGAATAGTTCTATAAGTCTTACTAGATAGGTCAATTTCAGAACCTTCAGCAACATTAAGTCCTAGCCCTATTACAATAAAGATTATAGGCATAACACTTAAGATTGTTATAAATAAAACTAATCCTAAGATAGCAAAGCTGAGTCCAAAAAATCTTTTAACAAAAGGGATTTCTTTTTGATAACTTATAATAGTCATTTATTCAATTTTGATAAAAAAAAGAGATTACAAAACTGCAATCTCTTTCCAAATCTAAACTTTTAAAACTTACTAAAAAAAGTATTTTAACCCAAATAGTACATTTCCTTTAGGCATCGGTATCATGCCCGCTTCTATATATTCTTCATTAAAAATATTATTGGCATACATAGAAAGTTCGATTGCTTTAATTCTGTAACTAATATTTGCATCATAAACATTGTAGCTAATTCCCGAAGTGCGTTCTACATAACGATAAGCAAATGTTGTGTTAAACCCTTTAAAGAAATTAAATTGTAAACTACTTGTAAACTGATGTTTCATTGAGTTAATTGAATATTGTGAAAAATTTGCATCACTCTCTTTAACATCATTATCTAAATACGCGTAACCCAACTGAATTTTTTGCTGTAAATTATTTA
>JACXVH010000317.1 GCA_014763515.1 Flavobacteriaceae bacterium | reverse complement strand
CTAAGTTCACAATTTTTAATTTCTTAGTGTTCATTGTGTTTTCATAGTGTACTTTGTGGTTAAAATTTTCTATATGATTTCCAAACCAAAAATCCATTCCCATTACATTCAATTGCTTCAAGAAAAAATAAAAACGCTTCGTTTTCAAATTAATGACTTAGCTGAAGATGCACAAAACGATGCAAAAGGATCAGCAGGTGATAAGCATGAGACTGCTTTGTCGATGATGCATCTCGAGCAAGAAAAACTCAACAAAAAACTAAAAGAAAACTTAGAGCAATTAGCACTTTTAGAATCTATCGATAGTTCTAAACAAAATACAATAGTTGCTTTAGGAAGTTTAGTAATTACCGATAAGTTTACGTTTTATATTTCATCCGCATTACCAAAAACAACCATCGATAATCATGAAATTATAGCATTATCACTACAATCACCTCTTGGCTTAGCCATGAAAGGAAAAACCACAAACGATTCCTTTTCCTTCAACGGGATTAATCACATTATTCAAGAAATTTATTAAAACCAGGCAAAGCAAAGCTTTGCAACATCTTTTTACGCAGAATAGTTTGAAAAAGCTCTGAAAAAAAGCTAAAGCTAAATTATACTATGAGACTTCTCGACTTCGCTCGAAGTGACAAATAAAACTTAAAATTGTCCCCTTGAGGGGACTTTAGGGGTGTCAATATTACAATCTCAAACTTTTCTATACAAAAAAAACACTTTTTTATTTCATTTTAAAACAAATTAATTAAATAGTGTTTTAAATTGTAATTAAAAATATATTTATAATTTAAAATTAAAACTTAAAAACATAATTTTGTTTCATAATAAAAAGTAAAAAATATTCTGAATTCTAAATTCATAATTCTAAATTAAATAATATGTGCGGAATTGTATGTGCCTTTGATGTAAAGCAAAAAACAGAAACCCTAAGACCTCAAGTATTAGAAATGTCAAAAAAAATCCGTCATCGCGGACCCGATTGGAGTGGCGTTTTTAGTAATGAAAAAGCAATTGTAGCGCACGAGCGTTTGGCGATTGTTGATCCGGCTTCAGGGAAACAACCTTTATTTACAAAAGATAAAAGTTTAGTTTTAGCAGCCAATGGCGAAATATACAACCACAGAGAATTACGCAAACAATTTGAGGGAAAATTCGAGTTTCAAACAGAAAGCGATTGCGAAGTTATTTTAGCATTATATCAAGCAAAAGGAACCAGTTTTGTTGATGAATTAAACGGAATCTTCGGTTTTGCCATCTATGATGTAGAAAAAGACGAATATTTTATCGCTCGCGACCACATGGGAATTATTCCATTATACATTGGCTGGGATCAGTTTGGTACTTTCTATGTAGCTTCAGAATTAAAAGCATTAGAAGGATATTGTACAAAAATTGAATTATTTCCGCCAGGGCATTTCATGTCAAGTAAAGACGGAGAATTAGTAAAATGGTACAACCGCGAATGGACAGAATTTGACGCTGTAAAAGAAAATGAAACAAGCATTCAAAAATTAAAAGAAGCGCTAGAAGCAGCTGTTCATCGTCAGTTAATGAGTGATGTTCCTTATGGTGTTTTGCTTTCAGGAGGATTAGATTCGTCAATCACTTCTGCTATCGCTAAAAAATTTGCAGGTCGCAGAATTGAAAATGATGATAAATCTGAAGCTTGGTACCCGCAATTACATTCTTTTGCTGTTGGTTTAGAAGGTTCTCCAGACTTAGCTGCAGCAAAAAAAGTAGC
>JACXVH010000023.1 GCA_014763515.1 Flavobacteriaceae bacterium | reverse complement strand
ATTGTCGTAAACAAAAGTAGTAAGTAGTATTTTTTTTTCATTTTCATATTTTTTTAAAAGGGCTGCACAAAGCAGCCCTAATTAATTTATTATTGAGGTGTAAGAGTATAAGTGTACTGTCTTGGATTAGATAAGTCTAATTCTATCAAGAATGTACCAGCCGATGTTCCGATATTATCACCACCATATTCCATTGTACCATCAGCACCAGAATCTCCTAAGTTAATGTCCCAACCATTATTAGCTCTAAATTTTAAGCCATTATCCGGAGCATTTTGAGCAGTTAACGTTGCCACAACAGACCATTTTTTAGTGTTTGGATCATAAGTCATTGGAGTTTCAGTAGTCCAGCCACCAGTTGTAGCATTTCCAATTATAGCCCAAGAAGTTTGAGTTAGATTGTAAGTTAAATTTGTTGTATTAGCATTAACTCTATAGTATCCTGGTGTTACACCAATGTTATCTCCAGGCGAAGTAAGCGTTCCTGAGAAAGAACCATCATCTCCAAAAATTCCATTATTCCAATCTAGAGCATCTGTAAATTTGAAACCATTATTTGGAGAAGCTTGTGCAGTTGCGAAATATACATAACCTTCAAAATTTGTATTTCCAAAACCTTCAGAAGCTAAAGTGGCTGCCGTAGATTGAGTCCAGTTACTTCCGTAACCTGAATCAGCTTGATAACTACCTGGCATCCATAATTTTGGGGTTTCAGTTGTATATGGTGTTACCGTAATGGTTACAATATTTGAAACCATTGGGCTGTAACCATTTGCACTTGAAACAACTCTTACATCAAAATTTGCCGCGCTGTAAGGAGTAGCACCCAGTGATAAACAAGCTGTATTCAAAGTTTCTGTAGAAATAGATGCTTGCAATGTTCCAGAAGTTCCTCCTAGTACTTGAGCTGTTGAAAAATCTCCACCATTGTTATCGATTTCTATACTATAAGAAATAGCGACGTCTCCGTTGTAATTTGCTTTGCTCCAAACAAATCTTTCTGCTTGTTGCGCCATGTTTTCAGGTAGTAATACATAAATATTTCCTTCTTCGGGAGCGGATAATACAGGAGCATCTACGCCTTGAATTATAGGTCTGTCTTGGACATCATCTGTACTACATGAGATAGCAATTGTGCCTAATAAAATAAATAATGATTTAACTATATTTTTCATTTTTTTTCAAATTAAATTAATAACCAGGGTTTTGAATTAAATTCGGGTTTACAATAATTGCATCTTGAGGTATTGGGAATAGTTTTCTATAACTAGGAATTGGAGATCCATTTGCAACATTTCCTTTCCATGGCCATAAATATGAACTGCCTGAAAATTTTCCGAAGCGAATTAAATCTGTTCTTCTATGTCCTTCCCAATGTAACTCGCGAGCTCTTTCGTCTAAAATAAAATCTAAGTTTAAATCTGACGATGTTATATTTCCTGAAGAATTTCCATATGCTCTTTCTCTAAGATCATTAATATATCCTACGGCAGTACTTGCATCTCCACCACCATTTCTTAAATAACATTCTGCATACATTAAATAAGCATCTGCAAGTCTAAAAACAGGATAATCAGTATCTACAAAGTCTCCAGATGAGTCAGAGCCTTGATTTCCAAAACTGTCAACATTTTTCCATTTTGAAATAGCATATCCATCTGTAAAACTTCCCACATTATTTATCTCTAGACTTTGTCCGTTAGTGTAAAATTGTTTACGGTAGTCATTGTCCATGCCATTGAATTTATTTACAAATGCAGATGTAGTTCTTAAACCTGCCCAACCACCATTGATTCCAAAATCAGAAGCAGTCATACTACCACCCACGGCAGCGTGTGTTAAATAAGTGGTTCCACCGTAGGTTTTTGTATGTAATCCATCAAAAGCAACGGCAAAGATAAATTCATTTTGAGCTCCGTTTGAATTGTTGTCAGCCATGAATAATTGTCTGTAATTATTATGTAATGAATAACTAGTTTCATTGATAACTTTATTTACATAAGTAAAAGCATCTGAATTTCTATCTTCTCCTATATAAACTTGAGCATTTAAAAATAATTTAGCTTTCAACATCCAAGCAGCAGCTTTATCTACTCTAAATTGCTCGTTTGTATTTGGATCTTTTAAATCAGCTTCCATGTCTGTAAGTTCCTGTTCAACAAAATCAAAAAGTTCTCGTCTAGAGGCATAGGGAGGTAAATAATATTGAGTAGGAGAGTCTTCAGTTGTTAATGAAGCTCCTCCAAATAAATCAATTATATGCCAGTAACTTAGTGCTCTTAAAAATCTTGCTTCAGCTCTATATGCTTTGATTTCATCTCTTACTGTACCTGAAATACCTCTGCTATCAAGTTTTTCGTCTGTAGATTGTCTTAAAAATTCATTACAATTAGTAATTTGATAAGCTAATCTGTAAAAAGTTGCTTTAACAAATCCATCCGAGGTAGTCCATGTATGCCAATGAAAATCTTTAATAGTAGCATCATTCCAAGCAATTATAGCTTCATCTGTTGTTAATTCTTGAAAGTTCCAATAATTTCTTAAATAAGAACTAAAGCCTTCATCAATTCCTGCAACATCTCCAGCACCTGCGGGACCTTGTTGTCCTGTTGTAGCAAGTCCTGCATATAGTTTTGCTAAGAAATTTTTATAAGAATCAGGGTCAGAAAATACCTCGTCAGCTGTTTGTTCAGCTCCCTCTGGTTTTGTATTTAACTCATCTGTACAAGATATTGTTAAAAACAAAAGAAGAAAAGAAGATAAACTTAAAAGGTTAAATTTTAAATTCTTCATAGTTTTTTTTTTTAAAAGTTTACATTTAAACCTAAAGTATACATTCTAGGTCTTGGGTAAATTGTATTGTCGATACCACCATTTACTTCAGGGTCAATTCCTTTATAATCAGTAATTAATATTAAATTTTGTCCACCTAAAGATAACTTCGCGTTAGCTTTACTCCCTAAGAAATTTTTGAAATTATAACCAATTGTTACATTGTCCATTCTTACAAAAGAAGCATCTCTTATATAATAATCAGATAAGTATCTTTCAGGACCAGCATAAGTGAAGTTAGTGTTTAAAACTTCAGTAGTAGCATTTCCTAAATCTGTATCTCTAATTAAGATTTGATTTTGCCAACCTAAATTAGAATCTACATTGTAATAGTTGTAATTACCCCAACTACCTCTCCAAGACATTGCAAAATCCCAATTTTTATAGCTTACATTAGTGTAAAAACCATAATAAACATCTGCTTGTGGTTTTTTGTAAAAATATCGGTCAGCACTATTAATTAGACCGTCTCCATTTCTGTCAATAAATACACCATCTATTGGGTTGCCATCAGCGTCATATGCTTGTTCATATACATAATAAGCATTAGGGAAATAACCAACTTGAATTCTTTGTACTTCATTGTTGATTCCACCAGCGATTCCACCAGTAGATATACCAAATTCTGAAGCGCCATCAATTAAACCAGTTACTTTTGCGTTTTGTAGCGTTACATTTCCTCCAATTGTAACGTTCCAATCGTCATTAGCAACTACTATTGCTTCTAATGCCATTTCAATACCTTGGTTTTTAGTTTTACCTATATTGTAGTAGTTATAATTTGAGAAACCATAAAAAGGAGGATTTGGTATGTATGCAATAAGGTCTTTTGTTCTTTTTTCGTATACATCAACTGTACCAGTAATTCTATTTTTGAAGAGACCAAAATCTAACCCTATATTTCTAGTTTCAGTTTGTTCCCATTTCAAATTTGGATTGTATTCTTGTGGTCTAATAGGATTGTAAAAACTGTCTCCTATTTGGTATTGTGCTTGATTGTCAGCACTTAAATAGGTAGGTAGAGATGGATACAATCTACCAATATCTTGTTGTCCAGTAATTCCCCATCCAAATCTCAATTTTAATGAAGATATAGAATTGATATTTTCAAGAAATTTTTCTTTGTCTAATTTCCATGCTAAAGCAGCCGATGGAAAATTACTCCATCTATATGCAGGAGCAAATCTTGAAGTTCCATCTCGTCTTATGGTTGCTGTTAAAACATATTTGTCATAAACATTAAAAATACCTCTTGCAAAATAGGATTGTATATTATATCCTTGTTTTTTGTATTGAGATGTACTTGTGTTACCAGCTAACGTAGTTGAAAATCCTGGATTATTAATGTAATCGAAGTTTTGATAATTATATCCAGCGGTTAAATCAATAGAACCTTTAATTGCAGAAATGTCTTTTCTATAATTTAAAAATAAATCCATCAATCTATTTTTACTTTCATTTCTGTAGTCATATTCCGCATTTACATTATTGTAAACATAATCATTATCATAACCCCCATAACTTCTTCCAGAAGTGTAATCATAACCAAAGTTAGCTACTGCTTTTAAATCTGGAAAAAAGTGTAATTTATATTCGGTTTGAATGTTTCCTAAACTTCTAAATGAAGTCCCATAATTGTGTGATTTGTTTATCAATCCAACAGGGTTTCTACTTGCCAACTGTTGGTTCCATTCAAAATATGAACCATCAGGGTTTGTTATATTTTGTGATGGATCAAAAGCCAATGAAGCTCCAATAGCACTTCTCTCACTGTAGTTGTTTTGCATTGAAGAAGTTTTGTTGTTTGCTTCGATTTTTAAGTGATTATCAAAAAAATTTCCTACTAAAGCAACACTGGTTGTTGCTCTTGAAAAATTATCTTCTTTTAAAATACCATCCATATTTGTATAACCTGCAGATGCTCTGTAAGTTATATTGTTAGCACCGCCCGAAAGAGAAATGTTATGGTCAGTACCAATCGCATCTCTGTAAATTTCTTTTTGCCAATCAGTATTTGCTGTACCTAAAAGAGCTTGTTGATTGGTGTTTCCGTAGGTGTTAACATAATTTCTTAGTTGATTACCATTTAAAACATCTACTTTTTTTGCAATAGAACTATAAGATACATTACCATTATAGTTAATTTTCATTTCACCGCTTTTTCCTTTTTTGGTAGTTATTATAATTACACCATTTGAAGCTCTTGATCCATAAATTGCAGAAGCTGATGCGTCTTTTAAAACTGTTACGCTTTCAATGTCATTTTGGTTAATTGTAGCCAAAGGATTACGACCTCCTGTATTATCAGCAGCTACAGGAACTCCATCTATTACAAATAAGGGGTCATTTGAGGATCCAAAACTTCCTAGGGAAGAACCTTGTCTTACTCTAATTGTTGCTCCTTCTCCAGGCGCTCCACCTCCGTTTGTGATTTGTACACCAGCTACTTTACCTTGAATCATTTGATCGGCAGCAACAACGGGTCCTTTAACGAAAGATTTTTCAGTTATTGTATTCACAGAACCAGTTGCATCTTCTTTTTTCACAGTTCCATAACCAATAACTACAACATCTTGTAATTGTTGAGAATCTTCTGTTAGTGAAACTGAAATGTTTTTTTGTCCCGTGTAAATAATTGTATTCTCTTTATAGCCTAAGTAGCTGAATACAATTATATCGTTTTGTTTTACTTTTTCTAATGAAAAATTACCATCAAAATCTGTGGTTGTTCCATTAGTTGTTCCTTTTACTACAATGTTCACACCAGGTAACGGTTCTTGTGTACCACTATCTGTAACTACACCTTTTAGTGTGTTTTGTGCAAACATACTTAAAGGCAGAATAAGTAATAAAAGTAAAAACTTTTTTTGCAGTGTTTTCATACAAATTAATTAAGTTAAACGCTATTTAATTCTAGCTTACATCTACTTCCAATGTTAAATTTATGTAAAAAAATGATTTTAAAAAACATTTGTAGTTTAGCTGCTTACCGAAAACGTTTTCGTGTTGAAAACTTTGTAAATTAAGTTATTTTTAACAGTTAAAATTGCCATATTAAAATTTATGAATTACATTTATTGCTATATTATAAATGATATGAAGAAAAAAGTTACTTTAAAGCAAATCGCTAAAGAATTAGATGTTTCGGTTTCAACAGTTTCAAAATCTCTTAGAGATAGTCCTGAGATTAGTGAAGATACGCGTTTAAAAGTTCAAGCTTTTGCTAAACTATATAACTATAAGCCTAATAATATTGCATTAAGTTTAAAAAACAAAAAAACAAAGACAATAGGGGTTATAATTCCTGAAATTGTACATCATTTTTTTGCAACTGTAATTAGTGGAGTAGAACAAGTAGCTAATGAAACAGGCTATAATGTTATTGTATGTTTGTCTGATGAGTCATTCGATAAAGAAGTAATAAACATGGAAATGCTAGCAAATGGTAGTATTGATGGTTTTATTATGTCGCTTTCTAAAGAAACTCAACAAAAAGACGATTATCATCATATTAAAGAAGTTATTAATCAGGGTATGCCAGTAATCATGTTTGATAGAGTAGCAAACGAGATTCTAACAGATAAAGTTATTATTGATGATTATCAAGCAGCTTACGAAGCAGTCAATTTCTTAATTCAAAATGGTGCTGAAAAAATAGCATTAATTACTACAGTAGATTATGTAAGTGTCGGGAAATTAAGAACTGAAGGATATTTAAAAGCCTTAAAAGATAATGATATTAAAGTAGAGGATAAGTATATCGTTAAAATTGAAGATATTGAAACTTGCGATTCTAAAATACATTATTTATTACACAGCGAAAAAGTTGACGCAGTCATTGCTGTGAATGAATTATTTGCAGTGGTAACTATTAAAATTGCAAATAGTTTAAATATTAATGTGCCAGATGATTTATCCGTTATCGCCTTTACTGACGGAATTATTTCTAAATTTTCTACGCCAACAATAACTACCGTTAGTCAAAATGGAGTTAAGATGGGGAGAAAAGCGGCTGAGATGTTAATAAGAAGGTTAGAGGAAGAAGAAAATGAACTTGAGGAGTACGATAGTGAATATTACAGAACAGAAGTTATAGAGACAAGTTTGATTTTAAGAGAATCTACGAAAACGAGATAGTTTTTATAAAATTATGATTTTTAATATTTTAAATTAAGGTTTTTAAAAGAACATTTAATTTTTTTGTTAAATTTGAACTAACTTTTTGTACATAAAAATAAATTTGTGAAATCAAAGCTTATATCACTTCCAAAAATTAAGTTTTGATAAGCACATATAACGCTTATCGATTTATTAATCAATAAATTACGATAATGGAAAAGCGTAAATTAGGTTTCTGGGAAATTTGGAACATGAGTTTCGGTTTTTTAGGAATCCAAATGGGTTTTGCCCTACAAAATGCTAACGCAAGTAGAATTCTTCAACTTTTTGGTGCCGATGTTCATGAGTTATCATGGTTTTGGATAATTGCTCCTTTAATGGGATTATTTGTGCAACCGATAATAGGGCATTATAGTGATAATACTTGGTCAAGATTTGGAAGAAGAAAGCCTTATTTTTTAACAGGAGCTCTTTTGGCGTCAGTAGGTTTAATTTTAATGCCACAAGCCGAAATATTCATTGCTTTTATGCCTGCTCTTTGGGTTGGTGCTGGAATGTTAATGATTATGGATGCGTCTTTTAATATTGCAATGGAACCTTTCCGTGCTTTAGTGGGAGATAACTTAAGAGCAGACCAACATACTTTAGGTTTTAGCGTTCAAACCGCATTAATTGGAATAGGTGCCGTGGTAGGATCATGGTTGCCTTATGTTTTAACCAATTGGTTTGGAATCAGTAATCAACCTTCAGAAACTTCTGCTGTTCCATTAAACTTAATTTATTCTTTTATTATTGGAGCAATCATTTTAGTGGCTTCTATTTTGGTCACCGTTTTAACAACTAAAGAATATTCTCCAGAGGAATTAGAACAATTTAGAGACGAAAAAGAACACAAACAAGCTCTTGGAGAAACTAAAGAAGCTAAGCTTTCAGATGTTTTTTCGGATTTTGCTAAAATGCCAGAAACGATGCGTCAACTAAGTTGGGTACAATTCTTTTCTTGGTTTGGATTGTTCGGTATGTGGGTTTTTACAACGCCAGCAATTGCTCAGCATATTTATGGTTTATCTATTGATGATACGAAAAGTCCAGAATTTCAATCAGCAGGAGACTGGGTTGGAATTATTTTCGGAGTTTACAATGCGGTTTCTGCTGTAGTAGCTTTTGCATTACCATACATCGCAAAACAAATTGGACGAAGAAAAACACACGCACTTTCTTTAGTTTTAGGAGGAATCGGATTAATCTCAATTTATTTTATGCCTAACAAAGAGGCTTTAATCTTCTCAATGATTTTAGTCGGATTTGCTTGGGCAAGTATTTTAGCAATGCCTTATGCTATTTTGGCGGGCTCCATTCAACCTAAAAAAATGGGTGTTTACATGGGAATTTTCAACTTCTTTATTGTAATTCCACAAATTATTAATGCTTTAATTGGTGGTCCTTTAGTGAAATACGTTTATAACGACCATGCTATTTATGCTATTGTTATGAGTGGTATAAGTTTCCTATTGGCAGCACTTTTGGTGTTAAAAGTTAAAGATCAAAAAGATATTTAGACAATGAAAAAAACTTTCATATTCGACTTAGATGGAGTAATCGTAGATACTGCAAAATACCATTTTTTTGCTTGGCAAAACTTGGCAAAACAAATTGGTGTAAATTTTACTCATGAGGATAATGAACAATTGAAAGGAGTAAGCCGCGTTCAATCACTAGAATTAATTTTAGGTTGGGGTAATAAAACAGCTACTCAAGAAGAAAAAGAGAAATGGTTAATTCAAAAAAATCAAGAATACTTATCATTTATCGAAAAAATGGATGAATCAGAGATTCTTCCCGATGTTGAAAGAGTTTTATGTTTTTTAAAAGAAAATAATCAGAAAATTGTTTTAGGTTCTGCAAGTAAAAACGCAAAACCTATTTTAGAGAAGGTTAATCTTTATAATTATTTCGATGCAATTGTTGACGGTAATGATGTTTCAAAAGCAAAGCCCGATCCAGAAGTTTTCTTAGTCGGCGCCGATAAAGTTTATTCAAAAGTAAAAGACTGTATAGTCTTTGAAGACTCTGTTGCTGGAGTTCAAGCAGCAAATAGCGCAACTATGGTAAGCATTGGAATAGGAGAGAAAAATATTTTACAAGAAGCAAATTATTGCTTTTCAGATTTTACAAAAATATCTAATGAGTTTTTAAAAGACTTAATTAATCAATAAAACAAATGAATCAAGATTATATACAACCCAACAATTGGTCGATTATTGAAGAAGGATTTGATGCGGAAAGAGTAAAATCCTCTGAAAGTTTATTTAGTATAGGAAATGGAGCTATGGGACAACGTGCTAATTTTGAAGAGTTTTATTCAGGTAAGACATTTCAAGGTTCGTACATTGCAGGTGTTTACTATCCAGATAAAACAAAAGTAGGTTGGTGGAAAAATGGTTACCCAGAGTATTTTGCTAAAGTTCTAAATGCACCAAATTGGATTGGTATTAATATAGAAGTTAACGGAGAACAATTAGACTTAGCCAAATGCATTGAGATTAAAAATTTTCGTCGTGAATTAAACATGAGAGAAGGTTGGTACAATCGATATTTCATTGCGAAACTTCAAAATGGCCTTGAAGTTGAAGTAAATGTCAATCGTTTTCTTTCACTAGATATTGATGAGTTAGGCGCAATTCAATACCAAATAACGCCACTTAATCAAGATGCCAAAGTTGTGTTTAAGCCCTATTTAGATGCAGGAATTGAAAATGAAGACACAAATTGGGAGGAGCGTTTTTGGGAAACACTAGAAATTAAAAATTATGACAATCAAGCATATGTAGTTGCAAGAACACTAAAAACAAAGTTTACAGTTTCTACTTTCATGCACAATTCTATACTTGTAAATGATGCATTTTCTGATGTAAAGCCTGTTGAAGTTACTAAAGAATCTTCAAAAATTTCATTCTCCTATGAAATAGCTGCTTCCAAAGGGCAAAAAGTAACACTTCAAAAATTTGGAGGTTATGTTTCAAGCATGAATCATCCTGTTGATGAGTTAATTTTGGCTTCAAAAAGGGTAATTGAAAAAGCAAACGAAATAGGTTATAATCAATTGTTAGAAAACCAAAAACAAGCTTGGGCAAAAATTTGGGAAATGAGCGATATTACAATTGATGGCGATGTGAAAGCGCAACAGGGAATTCGTTTCAATATTTTTCAATTAAATCAAACCTACTTAGGAAAAGATTCCAGATTAAATATTGGTCCAAAAGGATTTACAGGTGAAAAATACGGAGGTTCTACATATTGGGATACCGAAGCCTATTGTATTCCTTTTTATATGGCTACCAAAGACCAACAAGTTGCTCGAAATTTATTAGCGTATCGATACAACCAATTAGATAAAGCGATTGAAAATGCCGAAAAATTAGGTTTCAAAAATGGAGCTGCTCTATATCCAATGGTAACGATGAATGGTGAAGAATGTCACAACGAGTGGGAAATTACTTTCGAGGAAATTCACAGAAATGGAGCCATCGCTTTTGCTATTTATAATTATTACCGATTTACAGGAGATTATTCTTATATTCCAGAAAAGGGCTTAGAAGTTTTAATCGGAATTGCGCGTTTTTGGCATCAAAGAGCTACTTTCTCAACATACAGAAATCAATATGTGATTTTAGGAGTAACAGGTCCAAATGAATACGAAAACAACGTAAACAACAATTGGTATACAAATTATATTGCCAAATGGTGTATTCAATATACTTTAGAACAAATTCAGAAAGTGAATTCAGAATATCAATCTGATTTTACTAGAATTATGAATAAGGTAAAATTATCGCAAACTGAAATGGATTCGTGGAAAGAAGTTGCGGATAATATGTATTTTCCTTATTCAAAAGAACATGGCATATATTTACAACAAGATGGTTTCCTAGATAAAGAATTGGTAACGGTTGCAGAGTTAGACAAAGCACAGCGTCCAATCAATCAAAAATGGTCTTGGGATCGAATTTTACGTTCGCCATATATCAAACAAGCTGATACCTTACAAGGATTTTATTTCTTCGAAGATCATTTTACTAAAGAAGAACTGGAAAAACATTTTGATTTTTACGAACCATTTACTGTTCATGAGAGTTCGCTTTCGCCTTGTGTGCATTCCATTCAAGCAGCTGTTTTAGGTAGAATGGAACAAGCATATACGTTTTATTTAAGAACTTCTCGTTTAGATTTAGATGATTACAATAAAGAAGTGCATGAAGGATTGCATATCACCTCTATGGCAGGAACTTGGATGAGTATTGTTGAAGGTTTTGGAGGAATGCGTGTAAAAGATGGTACATTATCCTTTGAACCCAAAATTCCTTTACAATGGGAAGCGTATTCTTTTAAAGTAAATTTCAGAAATGCTATTGTTAAAGTTGAGGTAAATCATAATGAGGTTAATGTAAAAGTAGATGGAGAAAACGATTTTAAAGTCTTGGTAAATGGTAAAGTATATAATTGTAATACATTACTTGGTTCAACATCTTAAATAAAAAATGATGAAAAAATATTTTGTTTCAATTTTATTTGTAATTAGTTCATTATTCATTGTAAATGCTCAAAAATTAAAATCACCAAATGGTGACTTTGAATTAGAATTTGCACTTTCTAAAAATGGTGAGCCAATGTATGCTTTATTTTTGAAAGGTAAAGAAGTTGTAAAGCAAAGTAAACTTGGTTTTGAACTTAAAAACGACAAAGTTTCATTACTAAATTCTTTTGAAATTATAAATGTAACAAAATCTACATTTGATGAAACTTGGAGTCCTGTTTGGGGTGAAGAAAATTCAATTAGGAATCATTACAATGAAGTTGCTTTTACTTTACGTCAAAGAGAAACAAATAGAAAAATGATTATTCGTTTTCGTTTGTTCGATGAAGGCTTGGGTTTTAGATATGAGTTTCCCGAACAAAAAGAATTAATCTATTTTGTCATTAAAGAAGAACATACCGAATTTGCAATGACTGGCGATCACACCGCTTTGTGGATTCCAGGTGATTATGATACACAAGAATACGATTATACAGAGAGTAAACTTTCTGAAATTAGAAAACTTTTTAAATCTGCAGTAAGTGAAAATGCTTCTCAAGAGCAGTTCTCAGATACAGGTGTTCAAACTTCATTAATGATGAAATCATCGGATGGTTTATATATTAATATTCATGAAGCAGCACTAATTAATTATTCTTGTATGAACCTCGATTTAGATGATGAAAAATTCATTTTTAAATCACATTTAACACCAGATGCTCGTGGCGATAAAGGGCATATGCAATGTCCTTTTAATACACCTTGGAGAACAATCATTGCAAGTTATGATGCACGTGATATTTTAGCTTCCCGTATAACATTAAATTTGAACGAACCTTGTAAAATTGAAGATACATCTTGGATAAAACCTATAAAATATGTTGGTGTTTGGTGGGAAATGATTACAGGGAAAAGATCTTGGGCTTATACAGATGATTTGCCTTCAGTTCAATTAGGTATAACTGATTATTCTAAAGTTCAGCCAAATAAAACGCATGCTGCAAACACAAAACATGTTAAAGAATTAATCGATTTTGCTGCATTGCATGGTTTCGATGCAGTTTTAGTAGAAGGGTGGAATGAAGGTTGGGAAGATTGGTTCGGTCATGAAAAAGATTATGTATTCGATTTCATTACACCTTATCCTGATTTTGATGTGGATGAAATTCAAAAATATGCTCAGTTGAAAGGAGTGAAAATGATTATGCATCATGAAACTTCAGGCTCAACAAGAAATTATGAGCGTCATTTGGATAAAGCATTTCAATTTATGAATAAATACGGATATACTTCAGCCAAAACAGGTTATGTTGGAAATATTTTGCCCCTTGGGGAACATCATTATTCGCAATCAATCATTAATCATTATCAGTATGTGATTGAAAAAGCAGCAGACTATAAAATTATGATTAATGCACATGAAGCAGTTCGTCCAACAGGTATTTGTAGAACATATCCTAATATGATTGGAAACGAATCTGCACGAGGAACAGAATTTCAAGCGTTTGGTGGTTCAAAACCAAATCATACTACTATTTTGCCATTTACTCGTTTAATGGGTGGGCCAATGGATTACACACCAGGAATTTTTGAAATGGATATCGCTAAATTAAATCCAAACAACAATTCACATGTGAATACAACATTAGCGAATCAATTAGGATTGTATGTGGTGATGTATTCGCCACTTCAAATGGCTGCCGATTTACCAGAAAATTACAATCGATTCTTAGATGCGTTCCAATTTATTAAAGATGTTCCAGTAGAATGGTCAACTTCAAAATATCTAGAAGCTGAGCCAGGTTATTACATCACCATCGCTAGAAAAGATAAAAATTCTAACAATTGGTTCGTTGGAAATTCAAACGGATACAATGCTAGAACATCAACCATTACATTAGATTTCTTAGAAAAAGGAAAAAAATACGAAGCCATTATTTACGCTGATGCTGCCAATGCGGATTACAAAACCAATCCACAAGCTTACAAAATTTCAAAACAAAAAGTAACCAATAAAACTAAATTGAAATTAAGAACGGCAGCTGGCGGTGGCTACGCTATTAGTATTGTTGAGGTAAAATAA
>JACXVH010000316.1 GCA_014763515.1 Flavobacteriaceae bacterium | reverse complement strand
TTTCGCATAAAAACTGCCAAGGCACAATGTTACTATGATGTTCCAAATTTGAAACCATAACCTCATCGCCTTCTTGTAACAAACTTGCAAATCCATTGGCCACTAAATTTATTCCGAACGTAGTACCTGAAGTAAAAATAACTTCGTGATTATGCTTCGCATTAATATGTTTTTGAATAATGTTTCTAGAAGCTTCATAAGCATCTGTTGCTAATTGACTTAACGTGTGAACTCCGCGATGAATATTAGCATTAATTTCTGAATAATACTTATCAATTGCATCAATTACCACTTGAGGTTTTTGTGCTGTAGCTCCGTTATCGAAATAAACCAGCGGTTTTCCGTTTACTTGTTGGTTAAGAATTGGGAAATCGGCTCTTATTTTTTGAATATCAATCATGTTGCAAATTTACAACTTGATTGTTTATAATAAGAATAAATAAAGGTTAAAATAGATTTAAAACTTTTCTCCTGCTCCACCACCACTAAAGCCTCCTCCTCCAAATTCCATAGAACTACTTTGAGTAGGCGCTGGAGTTGATGCATTTGCTAAAGTCATCACTGCTTGTGCATTGAAAAATATGGAATTATCAGCGTCTCTATCGGGTTGAAAAGTAACACCTTCTACTTTGTTTTTTAATTTCTGAATTATTAAATAAGCCATCGCAAAAAGTAAAATACCACTCACAACCATAACATATTCAATAGGAAAAAAATGATAATAATATCGTATGGATGAAAATCCAATAATTAACGTTAAAACACCAGAATACAAAACCAATTTATCTTTCCATTTTATTCCTAAAAACAAATAAAGCAAAGGAATTAAGAAGGTAAAAACATAAAAAACAATGGCAAATGGAATATCTGAATCATTCGTAACTGTTATTTCCATTAAAGATACTGACAACTCTCGAACCACATAGTAGTTCATTGATAGATAGCTTAAAAGTAAACTTACAATTTTGAGGGTTTCAAAAGTTTTAAAATAAGGATATAAGTTTTGATTTTTAGCCAAGTTAACAACTAAAAAGTAAACTAAAATTGCCAAGAGTAACCCAATGAATGGTAAATAAACTTTAGAGAGAAAATTATGTTCAACTATACTATTGAAAAAAAGACAAACTAAACCGGAATATGCTATTAAAGCTGATATCGTATGTATAAATCGTACTGCGAAATAAATTCCTAAAACAAACATAGAAAGGAAAACTGGAAAAACTGACTCTGTAAGGATACCTATTCCTATAAAAAAAGAAACTTGAGAAGTAAGTATAAAAGCATCGTCTAACCCATGTCGGAAAAATTTCATTTTAACCAAAACCTCTATTCCGATATAAGCAACAATTGCATATAAAAAGAAAATGATTTGATAATCGTGCGTAATAATTTGCATTAAAATAACAGCTATAGCACTTACAACAGTAGAGAATAAAAAATTTCCTAAAAGAAAAAATCCGATTTGAAAGAAAAGGTTAGCGTTTGATTTTAATTGCATCAATTGAGATGATATGGGACTTAATTGTTCTTTACTCAAAAACTTCTTTTTGTAAAGTTTTTTAGCTTCTTCAGCTAAGAAATAATTCTCAATATCTATTTTATTGTGTGCTTGCATTTTTTTCAGAATTAAATTGTTTAACTAAACGAATGAATAAATAGATACTTGCAATTACATAAAAGGGAGATAACACAATTAAAAGTTGTAGGAAAGTATCAATTATGCTTAATGATTCTATTATTTTTCCCATCA
>JACXVH010000022.1 GCA_014763515.1 Flavobacteriaceae bacterium | reverse complement strand
AAGACTGTGTAAAATTTAAAATTAAACAAAAAAATAATGGGGTTTTAAAACCCCATTATTTTTTCTACTTACACAGTTTATGTTATAGTACCTTTAAAAGTTTGCTTCTCGATTTTCGGAATTTCTATTTTTTCTTGGTATTGTTTGTCTTGCCAAGTTTTTTGAATTTGCATTGCTATCATTTTTAAATTAACATCAATTCCATCTTTGAAATTATCATTAAATAATTGTACAGAAAAAGAACCTTGTGTTATTTTGTCATTTCTACCTGAAGCTGATATTACATTTCCATAATCTATAATTATTTCTTTTCCATTTTGAATACCATAAAATTTAAAAGTTACATTCTCACCAATATTTGTATTTGTAAACATTGAGATTCCCGTTGCTGCTAATGTGGCAAGTGCATCATATCCTGATAATGCCCCTAGTGTAGTTATTCCAGATGTAAATTTTTTATTTGCATTTTCATAATCTTCTTTAGATTTCTGACCAACTCCTAACTAATATGACCAAGAAACGACTTCAGTCGTTTTATATGGATTTAATTGGTTTGGGAAATATGAATTTACAGGTAACTCAACTGTTGCGTATGTATACTGGGTTTTTCCAATTGCTGTTTCAGAATGAACTCTTAATGTTTTGTCAAACAATTGAGTTATTAAAGTATCTATTTTGACTAATTCTTTTCTAACTCTTGTTTCATATTTAATTTCATAACCAACTGTTACATCTTTCGTGTAAGTGTTGTAAGTAGTTTCTTGTTTTTCAATCCAATTTATAGTTGTATTGAAATTTTTAGTTTTTTCGTTAGCTGGAATTCTTTGTATTTTAATTTTACAAATTCTTCCTCCTAAAGATGAATTGTAAATTCTAAATTTGTAAATATTTTTTTAGTTACTTGAATTTGTTTGTTTTCAATTTTTTTTGCTTTGAAATCTGAAAATTTTAAACTTTCTGGATATTCTAGAATTTCAACTTCTTTTACTTCTTTTCCATTAACTTCTTCCAAACTAAAAATGATTTTGTCATTTTCAGCGAAACCGTAATAAAAAACTTCCTCGCTTAAAAAAGTAATTTTTATAGTTTTTTCACAAACTTCGATTAATTCTTGACTGTAAATATTCAACGATAATAATAGAAATAATAGACTAAAAATATTTTTTTTCATATTTGATTTTTCTGTTTTTGTTCTTCTTTTATACGGTTTTCTTGAAATTACCCACAACGGGCTGCAGCTTGGTGAAGTGGCGGACTCTAAAGCACTTACTTTCATTTTAGCACTATGTTTATTTGAAAACCGAATGTTCAATTTAGCACAAAACCCGCCATTTTGCCAAACTGCTGTTATAGCCAGTTTTTCTTGTCAGCTTCATTTAATTCGTCAAAGTTGTTAAACCATTCTCGTCCATTGTCTACAAGTCCATAGTTTCCGAGTTGTAGTTGTTTTGCCGTCTCTTCATTTTCAATTACTAGTAACTCGTTTGTAAACTCTGTATTTACTTCTCCGTTATTTATTTCAATTGATGAAATTAGAAAGAAGTTATTTTCTGTCTTAATGACAAATTCTTGAGGATAATATCCAACTGCTCCGTCCCACGGAATTTTCATCCAATAAATGTCAACGCTTTTATTGTCTGCCCAATGATTTTTGTGTCAAACATTATTGGTTTTTTCTCTTCTTCGATAAATTCAAATTCGGTTGTTCGTCCTTCAGAAATTGTCAGTCCGTAATGAATGTCTGTGAACCTGCAACCAATTGAGAAGTATATTTTGTCGGCTTTAATATCTATGCCTGTATGAAGGCTTTTGCCATATGAGTTTTCAACCTCTGAAAAGTCCTTGTCGGTGTCCTCAAGATAAAAAACTATTTCGTCAATGCGTTTTCCGACAAGACTATTAAGATTGTAGAACTGTTGAGAATATAATTTTGTGTCGTCTGTTGTCAATGTTGTGTCGTTTTTCAAAATTTTCTGCTAACTTATAAACACACAAAAGTTTTATAAGGTTTTTTAAAAACTCTAATTTAATTGTTTCTATTACCAAATCTACTAAATATTTAAAACATATTAATAAATCATTGATAAAAATAAAAAAGGCTTCCATTTGGAAGCCTTTCATCTGTTTACTCTAAATCAAAGTACTGTAAACTATATTTTAACAGTCCAACCAAAAGTGTCGGGTTCTACTTTAGTTTGAATATTAGTCAATTTTTCTTTTAAATGTAATGCAAACGATTTTTCAAGTTTTGGTAACTCAAAATATGCTTCTTTGTAACCAAAACCAGCAATTGGATTTACAACCGCAGCGGTTCCGGCCCCAAAAATTTCTTTTAACGAACCATCTTTTGCAGCCGCTATCAATTCGTCAACTAAAACCGATTTTACTTCTACATTAATATGTTCTCTTTTCGCTAATTCTATTAAACTTTTACGAGTAACACCATCAAGAATTCTTTCGCTAGTTGGCGCTGTGTAAAGCGTATCGTTAATTCGGAAGAAAACATTCATGGTTCCTGCTTCCTCTAGTTTTGTATGCGTAGCATCGTCGGTCCAAATAATTTGTTGGAACCCTTTTTCGTTAGCTAATTTCGTAGGGTAAAATTGAGCAGAATAGTTTCCAGCAGCTTTTGCAGCACCAATTCCACCATTTGCCGCTCTACTGTAATGATCTGCAATTACTACTTTTACCTCACCAGAATAATAAGATTTTGCTGGCGATAAAATAATACAAAATCTATAGTTTAAAGAAGGCGATGCAATAACTCCAGAACTTGTAGCAATCATGAAAGGACGAATGTATAACGATTTTCCGTTACCACGTTTTACCCAATCTTTTTCTATTTGAAGTAATTTCTTTAAACCATCAATAAAGACTTCTTGCGGAACTTCTGGCATTGCTAAACGAGTGGCACTTTTATTAAAACGCTCATAGTTTTGATCGGGTCTAAAAAGCCAAACATCATCATGTTCATCTTTATAAGCTTTCATCCCTTCAAAAATAGCTTGCCCATAATGAAAAACTCTAGCCGATGGTTCTATTGTAAAAGGAGCATATGCTTTAATTTCGGGTGTATTCCATTCGCCGTTTGTGTAATCACAAACCAGCATATGATCGGTAAAAACGTTTCCAAAACTTAAGTTTTCAAAATCAATATCATTAATTTTTGAATGTTCTACTAAGTTTATTTTAATATCACTAAGAGTTTTGTTTTCCATTAGTAATTCTTTTTAAGGATTGAGAGTTTCAAAAGTAAGCAAAAAAACAATATTTTTTATAACTTAAAATCAGATTTTATCAAACTATTTTTAGTTTTTTTGAGAATAGTAAAATTTTAGCTTAAAAATCAAACATTTAATTAGTTTGTTAATATTTTTTTACGAATTTCTTTTTTAATAATCTTTATAATAGATATTTTTACACAAAATCTTAATTATAAAAAAATCTAAGAATCATGATGAAAAAAATATTTGCTGTTGCTATTTTAGCGAGTGTATTTAGCTGTAAAGATGTTAAAGTAGAAGAAGCGTCTCAAGAAGAAAAGCCTCTTGTGGAGTATGCAGTTTTTGGAGATTCAATAACTGCAGATGGCGCTTTGTCTAATGCAGAAATGATGGAAAAATTTAATAACTTGAAAGAAGGAGATACAGTTGATGTAAAATTCCATTCTACAATTAACGAAGTTTGTCAAAAGAAAGGTTGTTGGATGACACTTGGTTTAGAAGGTGATAAACAAGCTTTTGTTAAGTTTAAAGACTACGGATTTTTCGTTCCAAAAAATGCTCAAGATAAAGATGTTGTGGTAAACGGAAAAGCATTTGTGAGTATTATTGGTGTAGATGAGTTAAAACATTATGCTAAAGACGAAGGAAAATCTCAAGAAGCAATTGATAGTATTGTAGAGCCAAAAGTTACTTATTCTTTTATGGCTGATGGTGTTTTAATAGCGAAACAATAATGAAACATTTTTTATTTTTAGTAATCACTGCATTTGTTTTAGTTTCTTGCCAAAGTAAGAAAGAGGAAGCTAAAATTGAAGATAAAGCGGCTTGTTCTTCAGATTCAACTAAAACCGAAGATGGTTTTGAAATGTATGAAATGAGTGAAATGGCGGCTTTAATGGAGCAAATGTATGTAGATAATCAAAGATTAAAGGAAAGAATTTTAAAAGGCGATACAATAGGTAAATTTCCACAACATTTCATGCGCATTCATGAAGCTGTTTTAACAGATGAGACTGATAAAGATGATTTTTTTAATACCCAAGCAAAGAAGTTTATCGAAGCACAGGAATTAATCTATAAAGATCCTGAAAATGCGAAAGAACATTTTAACAATGGAATAGACGCTTGTATTAGATGTCATGAAGTAAAATGTGGCGGTCCAATTCCGAAAATTAAAAAATTATACATCGAATAATAGTAAAAAGTTTAAGATTGCTCTTAAACTTTTTTACTTTTACAACCCATGGAAAGAAAAATTATTAAAACGAATGATGGTTCGGTAACCATTCATATAGAAGATTTAGACGAAAGTTATCATTCTAAACATGGCGCTATACAAGAAGCTTATCATGTTTTTATAAAAAGTGGTTTAGATTTATTCTCAAATGAAGTAGCAATTTTAGAAATTGGTTTTGGTACAGGTTTAAATGCTTTTATCACTTATTTAGAACATCTTAAGCGAGGTTTAAAGATAAATTATGTTGGAGTAGAAGCTTATCCAATCCTAAAAGAAGAAATAGCCCAACTGAACTATGTAGAACAGTTGCAAGCTTTAGAATATGAGGAAGTTTTTAAAACAATGCATCAAATGACTTGGAACCAAAACATATTGCTTGATGAAACATTTGAATTTACGAAACGTCAACAGTTTTTTCAAGATATAGATGATAAAGGCATTTTTAATTTAATTTATTTTGATGCTTTTGGGTTTACCGTACAACCCGAATTATGGAATGAAGAAATATTTCAAAAAATGTATAATGCATTGCAACCAAAAGGGGTCTTAGTAACCTATGCTTGTAGAACTAGTATAAAAAACGCGATGCTTAAAGCGGGTTTTAAAATTGAAAAATTACCCGGAGCACCAGGAAAAAGAGAAATGTTGCGAGCTACTAAATTGTAATTAACAAAATATTAGTACTCGAAAACGATTTCGTAAAATATTTTTTTATATTTTTACATAACGTTCTTATTTAGTCTAACCAATTTGATTTAAGTTAAGTATGCCAAGATCGATGTATTCGTACACAAAATCTATACTTGAAAGAGTAAGTTTTGACCCCAAACTATTCTGTAAGGAACTTGAAAAAGCAGTGAGAAGTCTGTTACCTTATGAAATAGACCAATTGAGAGACTGGTTGTTACAGTTTACAGAAGAAAAACCTGAATTAAGGCAATGTATGATTTATATTAATTAATAAGATAAAAGGAGCTATTTAAGCTCCTTTTATTATTTTGGACTAATAATTTCAACATCTTGAAAAGCAATTGCGCCTCTTACAACTCCATTAATGGTACTTCTTAAAGCTTCAATAATATGAATTTTTAGTTCGTTTTTAGGATAAATTAAGCTTACTTCTCGAGCTGGTTTTGGGTCTATAAAATGTCTCAATTTAGATTTACTTTTATCATTTAAATCGAGCGTGTGTAAATAGGGCAGTAGTGTTATTCCCAAGCCTTCATCTACTAATTTTATTAGCGTTTCAAAACTTCCACTTTCAATTTGGAAATGGTTTTCCGAAATAAATTTATTGTTCTTACAGATATTTAAAATTCCATTTCTAAAGCAATGACCGTCTTGTAAAAGTAAAATATGATCTGAGTCTAAATCGTTAATTTCTAATTCTTTTTTTGAAGAAGCCTCATGATTTTCGTTCAAATAAGCGACAAAAGGCTCATAATACAACACAATTTCTTTTAAATTAACCTCATCAAGCGGAGTTGCTGCAATGGCACAGTCTAAATGACCATTTTTTAACTTTAGAATAATTTCTTCGGTAGTTAGCTCTTCAATAATTAAATTCACTTTGGGATATTTATGAATAAAATTATTTAAAAACATAGGTAAAAGTGTAGGCGTTACTGTTGGAATAATACCCACTCTAAATTCACCACCAACATATCCTTTTTGTTGGTCGACAATGTCTTTAATTCTTCCTGCTTCATTAACTATGTTTTTTGCTTGCGTAACAATTTTTTCTCCTATATCTGTTAGTGAAATGGGTTTCTTACTTCTGTCAAAAATTAAAATATCTAATTCTTCTTCAAGTTTTTGAATTTGCATGCTCAATGTTGGTTGAGTTACAAAACATTTTTCGGCAGCAAGCGTAAAATTTTTATGTTCGGCAACTGCTAAAACATAATGAAGTTGTGTAATAGTCATATAAATTATTTTGATGCAAATATAGTAACAATCAATTTGATTTATAGTGATAAAAATCAATGATTATGTAATTTCGTACTAAGAAATTTAAGTATAGAATATTAACGGATTTATAAACAATAAAAATAGATACTAATGAAAACAAATTCAATAGGATTACCAGTAAAAGAAACAAATGAACTGATCGATAATTTAAATGTTTTGTTAGCTAATTTTCAGGTATATTATCAAAATTTAAGAGGTTTACACTGGAATATTAGAGGAAAAAGATTTTTTGATTTACACCTTAAATTTGAAGAGTTGTACAATGATTCTCAGTTAAAAATTGATATGATTGCTGAGCGTATTTTAACTTTAGGTGGTGTACCATTGCATACTTTTCAAGATTATATAGAGCACAACAAATTGAAAGTTGGTAAAAATATTTGCCAAGATGAAATTGCAGTTGGTTTGGTAGTAGAATCTTTAATAAGTATATTACCAATAGAAAGAAAAATATTAAATGCTGCTGGAGAGATAGGTGATGAAGGAACAAATTCGATGATGAGTGATTTTATAAAAGAGCAGGAAAAAACCATTTGGATGCTAAAGGCTTGGTTAGAAGAAGAAATATAAATCATAAAATCCCTTTTAAGGGATTTTTTTATTGGTATCCAAAATTAATTGCCTATAATTTCTATATTTGCTTACATGAAATGGGCAACAAAAATAGTTTTACTTTTATTTTTTCTTTTTTTGGCAACACCAACAATTGTAAAATTTGTTAACAGTACTATTGATGTTTCCTATTTTTATAATATGACCGAAGAGGAAGAAAATCATTCTTGTTTTAACGAAATAAAAATGGTTGCTTTTACAGTTTCTCAACTTGTTTTTACTTTTTCTATTGTAAAGAAACCTATTTCAATTTTTTCGACAAAAAATATAGGTTTTAACTCAATATTAGTTACCATTTTTTTACCACCTCCCGAGTTAATTTAAAATTTAGTGATTATTAAATTTTAAATTAAATTCTTTTAAAAAATGTTTAGATATTTAAAAAACGACATTCCTGCAAGTATCGTTGTATTTTTTGTAGCATTACCTTTGTGTTTAGGTATTGCTTTAGCTAGTGATGCACCACCACTTTCGGGGTTAATTGCAGGTATTATAGGAGGTATTGTAGTAGGAGCAATTAGTAAATCAAAAATTGGGGTAAGTGGTCCGGCTGCTGGTTTAGCTGCTATTGTGGCTTCAGCTATTAGTTCATTAGGAAGTTTTGAAGTATTTCTTTCGGCTGTAGTTTTAGCGGGATTTATTCAAATTTTGTTCGGAATTATTAGAATGGGAGTTATTGGTTATTTCTTTCCAAATAGTGTTATAAAAGGAATGTTAACTGGAATAGGGATCATAATTATTTTAAAGCAAATTCCACATTTTTTTGGTTATGATGCCGAACCAGAAGGAGCCGATAGTTTTATTGAGAAAACGGGTGAAAATACATTTTCGGCTATTCTACATATTTTAGATAATATTACTTTAGGCTCTTTTGTAATAGGAGTATTAGGATTGGTTATTATTCTTTTTTGGGACAATATTTTATCAAAAAAACATCATATTTTTAAAATCATTCAAGGTTCGTTAGTTGCAGTTGTTATAGGTACAATTTTGCAAGTTATATTTAGTTCAAATGAAACATTAGTTATTGCCAATCAACATTTAGTACAAGTTCCTGTTCCTGATAGTTTAACGAATTATGTTGATTTTTTAAGTTTTCCCGATTTTAGTAAAGTTTTTACAAATGATGTACTTATTATTGCTTTTACTTTAGCATTAGTTGCGAGTTTAGAAACACTTTTGAGTGTAGAAGCGACAGATAAATTAGATCCCGATAAAAACATAACGCCTACAAACAGAGAATTGTTTGCACAAGGAATTGGTAATGTAGCATCTGGTTTTATAGGAGGTTTGCCAATTACGCAAGTAATTGTGAGGAGTTCGGCAAATGTTCAATCAAATGCAAAGACTAAAATGTCGGCTATTTTGCATGGAGTTTTATTATTAGTTTCTGTGGTTACGATTCCTATATTGTTAAATCATATTCCAAAATCGGTATTAGCTTCAATTTTAATTATTGTTGGTTTTAAATTAGCAAAACCCACTTTATTCAAAAAGATGTACCAATTAGGATGGACACAATTTGTTCCTTTCATGGTAACGGTAGTTGTAATTATTCTAAAAGATTTATTATGGGGAATTTTTACAGGGTTATTTATCGGAATTATAGTAATCTTGGTAAAAAGTTATCAAAATTCAATGTTTTTAAATAAATCAGAAGAAGATAAGAGTAATATCGTTAAAATTCAATTAGCAGAAGAAATTACATTTTTAAATAAAGCTTCTGTACAAAAAGAACTTTTCAAATTAAATCAAAATAGTAAATTAGAGTTAGATATAAGAAAAACAAGATACTTAGATTATGATGTAATAGAAATTTTAGAAGATTTTATTATACAAGCTAAAAATAAAAATATTCATTTTCAATTAATATCAGAAAGAGGTACTTTCAACAATCCAAAAAGTATTACAGAAATTTTAAAACTCAAAAAACAATCAACAAACTAAACAATCTGTACACTATGGAATTTTACAAAAAAATACTTGAAAATAATAAAAAATGGGTTAAAGAAAAGTTAACCATTAATCCAGATTTTTTTTCAAATTTAGCAGAAGGGCAACAACCACCGTTATTATGGATTGGTTGTTCAGATAGCCGAGTGCCAGCAAATGAAATTATTGGAGCCGAACCAGGAGAGGTTTTTGTACACAGAAATATTGCAAATATGGTTGTACATAGCGATATGAACATGTTAAGTGTACTCGATTATGCTGTAAATGCCTTAAAAGTTAAACATGTTATTGTATGCGGACATTATGGTTGTGGTGGAGTAAAAGCAGCTATGGGAAATAGTTCAATTGGAATTATTGATAATTGGATTCGCCACATAAAAGATGTGTATAGATTGCATAAAGATGAGTTAGATGCTGTAGAAAATGAAAAAGAACGTTTTAATCGTTTTGTTGAAATAAATGTTAGAGAACAAGTGTTAGATTTAGCCAAAACATCAATAGTGCAATCTGCTTGGAAAAACGGACAAAAATTACACCTTCATGGTTGGGTTTATGGGTTAAATTCGGGCTATGTTACCGATTTAAATGTGAATTTTAGTTCAAACGAAGATTTAGACGAAGTGTACCAATTATATTTTGGAAAATAATTAATCTTCTAAGTTTTCATTAAAAGCAGAAGGTAATAATTGCGGAATATATTTAATTAAAATAGGCAATAAAATGCCTCCACCTGGAAGTAAAAAAATGGTTAATGATGGTATGGTTTTACAAATATCTAATAATTGTTTTTTTACTTTCTTTTTTTCGCTTGTATCTAAATCTCTAGTTGTAGATTGCGCTAATAATAACATTAATTCTTTGCTTTCTGATATTTCTTTTATTAACCTGTTTTTATTTCTATTAATAAGTTTTGCAACCGTTTTATTGGTTTGGTCATAAAAATGCTTAACCGGATTTGAATAATTAAAATAAGGAATTTCATCTTTATATTTTTCAATAAAAAGATCAATATTGGCACAACTTTCCGTTAAATTATCCTGAGGTAGATCTAGTTTTTTAGAAATGTTATTTAAGAAAACAACTTCTTTTGCTTCTAATTTTTTATCGCTCCAAAGTGCCATTTCAGTTAAATCTAACAGATACATTTTTTCAATTAAATAACTGAAGTTTTCAAACTTTAAATCGTCAATTTCAGTATTCTCTAGTATCGAAATTTTATTAAAACGTAAAGAATTTTCAAAGACTTTTATCAGTAATTCATCGTATTTACTTTTATTTTCTTTTACTTGAAATGCTAAAGTAACTATTTGAATGCAACACATCTCCAAATCTTTAATGTATTTTGAAGAAATGGTTTTATGAATTAAATAATAATGAAATGCTAAAACATCGATGAATAAAAGTGCATTTGTAATAATGTGCGTAAAGTTTTTACTAATGAAATTTGCATTGGTTTGAATTCTATTGTTAATGATAGCTTCAACTTTTCCAGCAATATTTCCCTCAGGTAATAAGTTTTTTAAAAACTTATAATTTTCATGTTGGATTATCTTGTAAAAATCTTTAACCGCAACAATAAAGTTTCCTTCAATAGTATCTTCTTCAGTTATGCAATATACATTGTATAAAGCATTTAGTAAAGCTATTTTTGTAATCTCATCTTGAGAATATTCAGTTAAAGAAATTTCTTCTTTTAAAGGAATACTTACAATATGACCATAGATAAACCCAGAGGTTCTTAATTGCTCATAATAGGCTTTATAATCTTTATTGAAATCAATGAAATTATCTTTGTTCTCAATAAAAAATTTATCAATCCAGCCGTTTATAGATGGGTTTATCATGTTTATCTAAATGTTGAAACAAATTTAAAAAAAACTTCAACTATCCATGTTAAATTTGCGAAACTATTTTTATCTTGCCTAAAAAGACAAACTATGAACTTTGCTATTATAAGCACTATTTGTGTGTTATTACTATTAGCTTATTTTTTTACAGTAACTTCATCAAAGACAAAAATTCCTTCGGTGATTTTATTGCTATTATTAGGTTGGGTTGTTAGGCAATCTACTGAAGTTTTACATATTTTAGTACCAGACTTAAATCCATTACTACCATTTTTTGGAACTATTGGTTTAGTTTTAATTGTATTAGAAGGTTCACTTGAACTCGATTTAAACAAACGAAAATTGCCTTTTGTAGGGAAAACTTTTGTAACGGCAATTGTTCCTTTAGTTATTACAGCTTTTGCAATAGGGCATTTTTTCTATTTTTTTTTAGATTCGACATATAAAAATGGATTAATTAATGCGATTCCTTTATGTATAATAAGTAGTGCTATTGCAATTTCTAGCGTTGGTAATTTAAATGTATTTAATAAAGAATTTGCCATTTACGAATCGAGTTTGTCTGATATTATTGGAGTTTTGTTTTTTAATTTCCTTGCACTAAATGCCGTTATTTCAATTGAAACTGTCGGACATTTCGCGCTACAAATTTTAATTATGCTTGTTATATCTTTTATTGCGACAGCATTTTTAGCATTTTTATTAAGTAGAATTGATCATCATGTAAAGTTTATTCCCATTATTCTTTTCATTATTTTAATTTTTGCAATCTCTGAAATTTATCATTTACCGGCATTAATTTTTATTATGTTGTTTGGACTTTTCATGGGTAATTTTGATGAATTAGAACGCTTTAAAATCATTCAGAAACTCAAACCCAGAATGCTTGATAAAGAAGTTGGTAAATTTAAAGAACTTATTATTGAGGCCGCTTTTTTAGTTCGTTCGTTATTTTTCTTGTTATTTGGTTTTTTAATGAAAACGGAAGATGTATTAAATCCGCATACGCTTGAATTAGCCGTAGGAATTATTATTTTGATATATCTTGTAAGAGCAGCTCAATTAAAGCTTTTTAAAGTAAAATTAATGCCATTATTATTTATAGCACCAAGAGGTTTAATTACGATTTTATTATTTTTAAGTATTCCATTAGAAAGTAAAATTCCTTTGGTAAATAAAGCACTTATTATTCAAGTAATTGTAATTTCGGCTTTAATAATGATGATTGGACTTATTTTTAACAAGCAAGAACCAGATGAAAATAAGGTAAAGTTTGACGAATTAGAAAACGACGATAACGTACAATAAATAAAAAAGACTGTTTGAAAAAACAGTCTTTTTATTAAACAAACTAAACCAAAAACTTGCTTCCGTTATTAAAAGCAATATTTGTTTTCTGCAATTAATTTAGCAGCAATTTTATCTCTTAATGCCACAACATTTGGCATGTTTACATATTTAGTAAAACGACGTAATCCCATTAACATCATACGTTGTTCGTCGCCTTCAGCAAAAGAAACAATTCCTTCTTTTCCTTTTTGGCTGATAGTATCCACTGCATGATATAAATACAATTGTGCCATTGCAATTTGCTGTTGTGCATTTGCTTCACCAACTTTTTTAGCCAATTTTTCAGTACGTAAAAGTGTACTTTCTGCCATATAAATCTCGATTAACATATCGGCAGCAGCCATTAATAATTGTTGGTGTTTGTCTAAATCGGGTCCAAATTTTTGAACTGCTGCTCCAGAAACCATTAAGAATGCTTTTTTCAATTTAGCAATCATTTCTTTTTCTTCAGCAAATAATTCAGTATAATCTGGTACATCAAATGAAGGAATACCCATTAATTCTTCAGCAACAGCCATAGCTGGACCTAATAAATCAACGTGACCTTTCATAGCTTTTTTAACTAACATTCCCACAGAAAGCATACGGTTAATTTCGTTTGTACCTTCATAAATACGTGCAATACGAGCATCTCTCCAAGCACTTTCCATTGGTGCATCTTCAGAGAATCCCATTCCACCAAAAATTTGAATTCCTTCATCTGTACAATTTTGAACATCTTCAGAAACAGCAACTTTTAGGATAGAACATTCAATTGCAAATTCTTCAACACCTTTTAATTCAGCTTCTTGGTGTGTATTTCCTTCATTTACTCTAATATTGATTCTATTTTCAATATCAGCGGCTGCTCTGTAAGTGGCACTTTCTCCAGCATAAGCACTTGTAGCCATTTCTGCTAATTTAGCTTGAATAGCTCCAAAACTAGAAATTGGAGTTTTAAACTGAACTCTTTCATTAGCATAATTAACTGCAGTAGAAATTGTTCTTCTTTGCGCTTCTAAACAAGCTGCGGCTAATTTAATACGTCCTACGTTTAAAGCATTCATTGCGATTTTGAATCCTTCGCCACGACCTGCTAACATATTTTCTACAGGTACTTTTGTATCGTTAAAGAAAACTTGACGAGTAGAAGAAGAGCGAATACCTAATTTATGCTCTTCATCGCCTAAAGAAATTCCGTTTGATGGATCATTTTCTACGATGAAACCTGTAATATTTTTATCATCTTCAATACGAGCAAAAACAATAAATAAATTAACATATTTTTGTTTTTGTTCCTCAGTTCCGTATAAAGTAATTGGCATGGTTCCAATTCCAGTATGTGCACCAAAAGCAGTTGAAAATGAACCAGTTGCTCCTGAAATGTAATCACATACTAAAACGGTATTGATGAAGCCCATTTCCATTCCGCCATAAGCAGCAGGAACGGCAACACTTAAATAACCTAGTTCACCAGCTTTACGCATTACTTCTTCAGTAAGTGCATAATCTTTCTTTTCGAAACGCTCTTTATTTGGCCATAATTCTTTATCTACAAATTCGATAACTGAATCACGCATCATAATTTGCTCTTCAGAAAAATCTTCTGGAGTGAAAATATCTTCACATTTTGTTTCTTTTACAAGGAATTGTCCTCCTCTTAATATATCTGCCATAGTTTATAGATTTTGAGATGAAAGATGCAAGAAGCAAGATTTTTTAATCTAATTTTGAAATGAATCCATGAATCATTTTTTGGAATTCGATTATTTTATTTTCTGTTTCTATTGCTCTTTCGTCGGTTAAATATTTATTTTGTAATGCAATTAATAATTGTGTTTGTAATTCAAAAGAAGAGCCTAAGCTTCTTATATTTAAGAAATGTTTAAAATGCGCATTTTCTCTATTTGAACTTTCAGCAATGTTTGAAGGCATTGAAATAGCAGCACGATTCATTTGACTTATTAATCCATAAACTTCATTTTTAGGAAAATCTAAACATAGGTTATGAATATCTGAAGCAATTTCCATTGCTAATATCCAAATTTTTAGATTTTTAAAGTTATGTTTCATCAGTCTTTTGTCTTTCTTCTTTTTTCTTTTCTCTATTCTTATTTTAAAAATTCATAAATCGCTGCAGCACCTTGTCCAGTTCCTACACACATAGTAACCATTCCATATTTATTATTGCGTAAACGCATTTCATCAAATAATTGAACGGCTAATTTCGCTCCTGTACATCCAAGAGGATGACCTAGTGCAATTGCGCCTCCATTAACATTAATAATTTCTGGATTAAGATCTAATTCACGAATAACAGCTAATGATTGTGAAGCAAATGCTTCGTTTAATTCAATTAACTCAATATCAGATTGCTTTAAACCAGCTTGTTTTAATGCTTTTGGAATAGCCTTCACTGGACCGATACCCATAATTCTTGGTTCAACTCCAGCTGCAGCATAATTTACTAAACGAGCAATCGGTTCAAGGTTTAATTCTTTAACCATTTCTTCGCTCATAACTAATACAAATGCAGCACCATCACTCATTTGAGAAGAGTTACCAGCGGTAACGCTTCCATCAGCTGCAAATACAGGACGTAATTTAGCTAAAGCTTCAACAGAAGTTCCAGCTCTAGGACCTTCATCTTTTTTTACGGTATATGAAGTTGTTTCTTTTTTTCCGTTTTCATTAACAAAAGTGTGCTCAACAGTAATAGGAACAATTTGTTTGTCAAATTTTCCTTCAGCTTGTGCTTTTAATGCTTTCATGTGTGAATTATAAGCAAACTCATCTTGATCTTCACGAGAAACATTAAATTGTTGCGCTACAGCTTCTGCAGTTAATCCCATTCCCCAATAATAATCTTCATGACCTTGAGCCGCTACTTTATAATCTGGAGTAGGTTTATAACCACCCATTGGAATATAACTCATACTTTCTGCACCACCAGCAATAATACAATCAGCCATTCCCGATTGAATTTTAGCAGTTGCCATTGCAATAGTTTCAGAACCTGAAGCACAATATCTATTTACCGTAACACCTGGAACATCATCAATTTTTAATCCCATTAATGAAATTAAACGACCAACGTTTAAGCCTTGTTCTGCTTCAGGCATGGCATTACCTACCATTACATCATCGATACGTGTTTTGTCAAAATCTGGCAATTCACTCATCATATGCTCGATTGTTTCTGCAGCTAGTTCATCAGGTCTTTTAAATCGGAATACACCTTTTGGTGCTTTTCCAACCGCTGTTCGATATGCTTTTACTATATATGCTGTTTTCATAATTTTTATTTTTAGATGAAAGAAGAAAGAGAAAAGATGAAAGAAAAATTAATTGTCTTTGTTCTTGCTTCTTTATTCTTGTTTCTAATTTCTAAGTGGTTTTCCTTTAGTTAACATAAATTGAATTCTTTCTAGAGTTTTACGTTCTGTAGTTAAACTTAAGAAAGCTTCTCTTTCTAAATCTAATAAGTATTGCTCACTTACTAGTGTTGGTTCAGATAAATCACCACCAGCCATTACATAAGCCAGTTTATTAGCAATTTTCTTATCATGTTCTGAGATATATTTACCTGCTTCCATACTGTCGGTACCAACTAAGAACATACCTAAAGCTTGTTTTCCTAATACTTTGATATCTTTTCTTTTAACAGGTTGCGTATAACCTTGTTCAGCCATTTGTAAAGCAACTTGTTTTGCAGTTGCAATTTGACGATCTTTGTTTACTACAACAATATCTCTTCCTTTTTGTAAAACTCCAGTGTCGAAACCTTCGTAAGCTGAAGTAGCTACTTTTGCCATACCAACGGTTAAGAAGTACTCTTGTAAAACGTTTAATTCAACGTCGTTTTTACGGAAGGTATCTGCAGCACGTAATGCCATTTCTTTAGAACCGCCACCACCAGGTATTAAACCAACACCAAATTCTACTAATCCAATGTAAGTTTCGGCAGCAGCTACAGCTCTATCGGCATGCATAGTTAATTCACAGCCACCACCAAGCGTCATTCCATGTGGAGCAGCAATAACAGGAATAGCTGAATAACGACAACGCATCATAGTGTCTTGGAACATTTTGATTGCCATGTTCATTTCGTCATATTCTTGTTCAACAGCCATCATGAAGATCATTCCTAAGTTAGCACCAACTGAGAAGTTTGCATCTTGGTTACCAATAACTAATCCGTTATAGCCTTTTTCAGCCATATCAATTGCTTTGTTAATGCCTTGTAAAACTCCAGCACCAATTGAATTCATTTTAGAAGTGAATTCTAAGTTTAAAACACCATCTCCTAAATCAGTTATGATTGATTCGTTATTGTTCCAAACTTTTTTACTTTCTCTAATGTTATTTAAGATGATAAATGCGTCTTGTCCAGGAATTTTTTCAGCAGATTTAGAAGGAATAGAGTAGAAGTAAGTTGCTCCATCTTTAACTGAATAAAAAGATTTGTTACCAGAAGCTAACATTTCAGTAACCCAAGCAGCTGGCTCATAACCTTCAGCTTTCATTAATTCTATACCTTTTTCTACACCAACAGCATCCCAAATTTCGAATGGACCATTTTCCCAACCGAAACCAGCTTTCATAGCGTCGTCAATTTTGTAAAATGCATCTGTAATTTCAGGAATTCTGTTTGAACAGTAAGCAAACATTGCTGAGAAGTTTTTACGATAAAATTCTCCAGCTTTGTCTTTTCCACCAACTAATACTTTAAATCTATTAATTGGTTTATCAATTGTTTTTGTTAATTCTAAAGTAGCAAATGATGCTTTTTTATTCGGACGATATTCTAAAGTGTTTAAATCTAATGAAAGAATATCTTTATCTACTTTTTTGTAGAAACCTTGACCAGTTTTACTTCCTAACCAATTGTGTTTCATCATGGTATCGATAAAATCTGGAAGTTTGAATAATTCGTGCGCTTCGTCGTTAGGACAATTCTCGTAAATTCCATTTGCAACGTGAACTAAAGTATCTAAACCAACAACATCAACGGTTCTAAAAGTTGCCGATTTTGGACGACCAATTACTGGACCGGTTAATTTATCTACTTCTTCAATAGTTAATCCCATTTCTTTTACTTGGTGGAATAAGCTCATGATTCCGAAAATACCAATACGGTTACCAATGAATGCTGGAGTATCTTTTGCTACAACTGAAGTTTTTCCTAAGAATTTTTCTCCATAACCATTTAAGAAATCTAAAACTTCTTGAGAAGTTTTAGGACCAGGAATAATCTCGAATAATTTTAAGTAACGCGCAGGATTAAAGAAGTGCGTTCCACAAAAATGTTGTTGGAAATCTTCGCTTCTTCCTTCGCTCATAAAATGAATAGGAATACCTGAAGTATTAGAAGTAATTAATGTTCCAGGTTTTCTATACTTTTCAACTTGTTCAAAAACCGTTTTTTTAATATCTAAACGCTCTACAACCACTTCAATAATCCAATCTACATCAGCAATTTTTGCCATGTCATCAGTTGTATTACCAGTTGTAATTCTATTGGCAAAACTTTGATGATAAATTGGTGAAGGTTTTGATTTTAAAGCATTAGCTAAGTGTTCGTTTACAATTCTGTTTCTAACAACTTTACTTTCAAGTGTTAATCCCTTTTTTTGTTCAGCTTCTGTTAATTCTCGTGGAGCAATGTCTAAAAGTAAAACTTCGACACCAATATTGGCAAAGTGACATGCAATACCACTTCCCATAATTCCAGAACCAATAACAGCAACTTTTTTAATATTACGTTTCATACTTAATGGTTATATTATATTTTAGTTTCTAGTTCGTTAGTAAAAATTTTTTTATCGGAAATCATTTCATTAATCAGTTCTATAACTTCCATAAAATGATTTATTTTTTCTTCACTGATATTATTTTTTATAGTGTCGTTAAATCTTAAAACTGTTGCTTTGGATAATTCCCTTTTTTCTTTACCCTCTTTGGTTAAATAAATTAAAACGCCTCTACCATCTTCTGGATTTTTTTTTCTGGTAATTAAACCTTTCTCTTCCATTGATTTTAAAGTTCTGGTAAGACTTGTAGGTTCCATTCCCATTCTAGGTCCTAGAGTAGTTGAAGGTGTTCCATCTTCTTTGTCGATACTTAAAAGAGCGAATCCTGTAGCCATTGTAGCTCCATACTTAGTTGCTTCTTCGTTATACATTCTTGAAACAGCTTGCCAAGTTGCTCTTAAAGCATAATCTATTGTTTTATCTTTCATGAATAATTAACTAAAACGTTTTCAAATATAAAAAAAAATACTATGCGTGCATAGTATTTTATAAATTATTTTATTTTAAAAAAAAGTTAAATAATATTATTCCATTTTTCCATAGATTTTTTCATACAAGTCTTTATACTTTTCAAGAATAATTTTTCTTTTTAATTTCATGGTAGGAGTTAAATGTCCAGAATCGATTCCCCAAATATCAGGTGTTAATTCGAATTTTTTAACTTTTTCCCAGTTACCAAACTTTTCATTGTAGTGATCTACTTCTTCTTGAATTCTCTTGATAACTTCTTCGTTTTTACAAATTTCTTCGTTAGTTGTACCAATATTTGATTTTCCGTGTCTTGAAGCCCATTCTTGAACAAACTCAAAACTTGGTTGAATAAAGGCTGCTGGCATTTTTTCGCCTTCACCAATAACCATAATTTGTTCTATAAAACGCGATTGTTTAAAAGTGTTTTCTAACAACTGAGGTGCTACATATTTACCACCAGAAGTTTTAAACATTTCTTTTTTACGATCGGTAATTTTTAAGAAACCTTCTGCGTCGATTTCACCAATATCGCCTGTATGAAAATATCCATTTTGAATAGCTTCATTTGTTTTTTCTTCATCTTTGTAATAACCGATCATTACATTTGGTCCTTTACAAAGAATTTCACCATCTTCGGCAATTTTTACTTCTACACCATTTAAAACTTTACCAACAGTTCCAACTCTGAAACCTTTATTTCTCATATCGTTAACCGAAATAACGGGAGAAGTTTCTGTTAAACCATAACCTTCCATAACTGGAATTCCTGCAGCGGTAAAAACCTTTGTTAATTTAGGTTGTAAAGCGGCACTTCCTGAAACTAGAAGTTTTAATTCTCCTCCTAAAGCTTCTTGCCATTTAGAGAAAATTAATTTACGGGCAATTTTTAATTGAAATTCATACCACCAACCATTTTCTTCATAAGGTTTGTATTGTATTCCTAATCCTGTAGCCCAAAAGAATAATTTCTTTTTAATTCCAGTTAATTCGGCGCCTTTTGCATAAATTTTATCGTAAACTTTCTCTAAAAGACGGGGTACGACTGTCATTACATTTGGATGTACTTCTTTTAAATTGTCTGATATTTTTTCAATGCTTTCAGCAAAGTAAATTGATACACCGAAGTACTGATACAAATAGGTAATCATTCTTTCGAAAATATGGCAAATAGGTAAGAAACTTAAAGCTGTATAAGCACCTGGTTCAAATGGAACTCTTGGAGCACTCATCAATACATCAGAAACAATATTTTGATGCGTTAACATAACACCTTTTGGTCTGCCAGTTGTTCCAGAAGTGTAGATAATAGTTGCTAAATCTGTAGTTGTAATGCTATCCTTTCTATTTTCAACTTCGTTTTGGTTCGATTGATCTTCGCCAAGATTTAATACTTCGTTCCAGTTTTTACAACCATTTATTTCATCGTAAGAATATATTTCTTTTAAAGAAGGAACTTTATGTTTGATAGAATTTATTTTTTCAAACACTTCTGCATCAGAAATAAAGCAATAGCTAGATTCTGAGTGATTTAAAATATATTCATAATCATCAGCAGCGATTGTTGGGTAAATAGGAACTGTTTGTGCTCCAATTTGAAGAATACCAATATCGCACATGTGCCATTCTGTTCTGTTGGTAGAAGAAATTATGGCAATTTTTTGGTTTTTTTCGACCCCTAATCTTAATAAAGCTCTTGAAAGTTTATTAGATTCATCGATGTATTTTTGGGTTGAAGTTTTTACCCATTTTCCATTATATTTAGTTACCAAAGCAGCATCTAAGTTATATTTTTGCAATTGGTAATAAGGAAAATCAAATAAGCGCGTAATTTCGTTCATTATTTTTTATAATTAAGAGTAGCAAATTAGTGAATTTGTATTTTAAACCCAAATTTTTTTATAGATGACAAAAAATATTAACATTATTTGCAGAACTTATATTAATATTTTTTTAAAATATGTTAAAATGTCCTAATTGTAAATCTTATCGTACAAGTCTTTATATTTATTTAATATTTGTTTTCTTTTTAATTTTAAAGTAGGAGTTAGTTCGCCTCCTTCAATTGACCAGACTTCAGGAGTTAATTCAAATCTTTTTATTTGTTCCCATTTTCCAAATTTTGGATTAATAGAATCTAAAACATGTTGAATTCGTTCTTTAACTTGAGGATTATTGATAATTTCTTCGTTTGTATTTCCAATGTTTAAATGCTTTTTTTCTGCCCATTGTTTTACAAATTGAAAATCTAACTGAATAAAAGCGGATGGCATTTTTTGACCTTCACCAATAACCATAATTTGTTCAATAAAACGCGACTGTTTAAAATCGTTTTCTAAAACCTGCGGTGCCACATATTTGCCGCCAGAAGTTTTAAACATTTCCTTTTTACGATCTGTAATTTTTAGGAAACCTTCAGCATCTAGTTCGCCAATATCTTCTGTATGAAAATAACCATCCTTAATAATACTTGCTGTTTTTTCTTCATCTTTATAATAACCCATCATTACAATTGGTCCTTTACAAAGAATTTCACCATCTTCGGCAATTTTAACTTCAATATTATCTAAAGGTTTACCAACAGTTCCAATTTTAAATCCGCCATTTCTCATATCATTTACAGCAATTACTGGAGAAGTTTCTGTTAAGCCATAACCTTCCATAACGGTAATTTTGCTCGCTGTAAATATTTTTATCAATCGGTGTTGTAAAGGTGCACTTCCCGAAACAATAATTTCAAGATTTCCACCAAGACCTTCTTTCCATTTACTTAAAACTAATTTGTTTGCAATGGCTAATTTTAGACTATAAAACCAACCATTTGCACCATAAGGTTGATATTGTTCTCCAACTTTTACTGACCAAAAGAAAAGAGCTCTTTTTATACCTGAAAGTTCAGAACCTCTTTCAATAATTTTATCATAAACTTTTTCAAGAAGTCTTGGTACTACAGTCATTACATTTGGCTTTACTTCTTTAATATTCTCGGCAATTTTATCGATAGACTCGGCATAATAAATTGAAATTCCTGAATATTGATAGATGTAAGTTAATACTCTTTCGAAAACGTGACAAATAGGCAAGAAGCTCATCGCTCTACTATCACCAATTTTAAGTGGAACTCTTTTAAACGAACCCAATGTATCACTTACTAAGTTTTCGTGTGAAAGCATAACACCTTTAGGTTTTCCTGTTGTTCCTGAGGTGTAAATAATGGTTACCAAATCTTTTGTGTCTACATTATTTTTTGCTTCTTCAACTTGGTCTAAATTATTTAAAGAGTTTCCTAACTCTAATAATTCGTTCCAATTCTTACATCCTTTAACAACATCAAAAGAATAAATTTCTTTAATAAAAGTAAGTTGATTTCTAATGGCGTTAATTTTTTCAAATAATACTTCATCAGATAATATGCAAAGTTCAGCTTCAGAGTGATTGAATATATACTCAAATTCTTCAGCAGAAACTGTTGGATAAATTGGAATAGAAACAGCACCAATTTGAGAAATACCGATATCTATAATGTTCCATTCTGTTCTATTATTAGAAGAAATTAGGGCAATCTTGCTACCTTTTTTAATTCCTAATTCTATTAAAGCTTTTGAAATAGCATTCGCTTTTTCTATATATTCGGATGTTGATGTTTTTACCCAAATTCCATCGACTTTGGAAACAAAAGCATCTTTTAAATTATAGTTTTCTAATTGATAGTAGGGGAAATCAAAAATCCTAGTAATTTTATTCATTTTTTCAGAAAATTAGTGCCTGCAAATTAAGGATTTTTTAAATAATTAGGACATTTTTTAGCGTCTTCTTAGTTGAAAAACCTTGATATTTAAGTTATTGTGTTGATTTTCTGAATATTATGCGTGCATAATATTTTATAGAAATTATTTAACAAATTTTGAATTATTAGATTTTGTATTTTTGTCAATCAAAATTACATTATGAATACATTTAATAAGATATTTCGATTTCAAGAATATTCTGTTTTATTATATCGATTACTTTTAGCTTATGTTTTTTATTTTATTGTAAGAGTTTTATTCTTTATATATAATTACAGCCTTTTAAAAGTAAACTCGATTGGAGCGTTTTTTGAATTAGCTTATTACGGTTTAGCATTTGATACAACTGCTATTTTGTATGCAAATAGTTTATTTATTGTGCTTTCTATAATTCCTATTTGGTACAACACTAGTAAAGGTTATCAAAAATTCTTAACCTATGTTTATTTTACTTTAAACTTAATTGCTTTTGCTACAAATTTCATTGATTTTATATATTATAAGTATATTTTTTCAAGAACAACAGTTGCTGTTTATAGTGTTTTAGAGAACGAAACGAATAAAGCAAATATGTTTTTTAGATTTTTAATAAGCTATTGGCATGTGTATTTGGCTTTCGTTGTTTGTGCTTTTTTATGGATTTATCTATACAAAAAAGTAAAAGTACAAGAACAAGTTCCTACTTCTAAAATAAAATACTATACATTTTCAACAATTGCATTTATTATTACTGGTATTTTAGTAGTTGGAGGTATTAGAGGTGATTTCAAAAAGAGTACACGCCCTATTAATATGATTGATGCAAATCGATATGTAAAACAACCACAACATGCTGATATTGTATTAAATACTCCATTTTCAATTATAAGAACAATTAATCAAACGAGTTTTAAGAAAGTAAATTTGGTAGATTCTACTTTGGTAAACCAATATTTTAAACCAAAAAAACAATATGCTAATTTTCCTGAATCGAGACCAAATATCGTTTTGTTTATTACAGAAAGTTATGGAAGAGAATATTTAGGCTCTTTTAATAAAGATATGAATATTCCAAACTATAAAGGATATACACCATTTATTGATTCTTTAGCACAACATAGTTTAATTTACACTAATGCTTATGCAAATGGAAGAAAATCTATCCATGGTATGTCTTCAATTCTTGCTGGTATTCCATCATTTAAAGACGCTTTCACTTCTTCTCCATATGCAAAGCAAAAAATCCAATCTATTGTATCAATTTTGAACGAATTGGGTTATGATACATCTTTTTTTCATGGAGCACCAAATGGTTCAATGGGATTTTTAGGTTTTTCAAATATTTTAGGATTTGATCATTATTATGGAAAAACTGAATTTAATAATGATGATGAGTTTGATGGTTCTTGGGGAATTTGGGACGAGCCTTTTTTCCATTTCATGAAAGAAACTTTAGATAAAAAGAAAACACCATTTTTTAGTACAATTTTTACGGTTTCCTCACACGAGCCTTACACCATTCCAGAAAAATATAATGACAAGTTTCCTGAGGGAGATATTGCTATTCATAAATGTGTTGGTTATACAGATTATGCATTTAAAAAGTTTTTTGAAGAAGCAAAAAAGATGCCTTGGTACAAGAATACTATATTCATAATCACTGCTGATCATGGTAATTTAAAATATTATGATGAATATAAAAAAATCCTAAATCGAGATGCGGTTCCTATTTTAATATTCAAACCAAATAGTGACTTAGTTGGCGTAAATAAAAATTTGGCTCAACAAATTGATATTTATCCTACAATTATGGACTTAATTGGTTATAATAAACCATTTAGAAGTTGGGGTAGAAGTTTAGTTGGCGATAAAGAAATAGAACCATTTGTTATTGAACATAATGCGGGAACTTATCAATTACAGATGGGTAAATATATATGTAATTTTGATGGTAAACATGTAATAGGTTATTACGATATTAACGATAAAGGTCTTGAGCACAATTTAATTAATAAAAAAACTCCAGAAATGGAAAAAGTAGGCGAAGCTTGCAAAGCTTTTGTTCAAGATTACATGGAAAAAATAATTGATCAAAAATTAGACAAAGCATGGTAAAAAAGATTTTAATAACAATATTGGTTGTAGGAGCAATTTTTGGTGGTAAGTATGCTTATGATATGCACATTAACCATAATTTTGAAACCATTATTGAAGGTAAAGTATATAAATCAGGTGTTATACCACCAGATGAATTAGAAGACTACATCAAAAAATATAACATTAAAAGTGTTATAGATTTACGTTTTCCTGGAACTGATGATGTTAAAAATAATCCCGAAGTACCTGAAGAACTAGTTGCAGAACAAGAAGCGATTGCAAAGATTTCGGGTGTAAATTATTTTAATAACGGTTCTCATCAAGTACCTCAAAAACATAATTTAGATTATTTCTTTAAAATTATGGATGATACAACAAATTATCCAGTTTTGATTCATTGTTATCATGGAGTAGGTAGGGCAGAAATGTATTCAGCAATTTACAGAATAGAATTATGAAGGAATGGATAGAGATGAAGCAAGAACTTCAACTCGCTTCCTAACAAAATGGTCTTCTTTCGATCTAGGCAAACCTAAAGGTGATTTCCTTCATTCATATATTTCTAGAAAAGATTCTGTGAAATAAAATTTCTTTTAAAGTATAAAAAAAGCCATTCAAGCGAATGGCTTTTTTGTTTTATTAAAAACTAAAACCATCTGCTTTGCAGATGGTAATGAGCAATTGGCTATGCCATTTTTTTGTATTTTTGATATAAATGAGTAAATACAAAAAG
>JACXVH010000315.1 GCA_014763515.1 Flavobacteriaceae bacterium | reverse complement strand
GTTTTTAAAACCAAATGTTAAATGGGTTATCCCAAATGATGATGTAATTCAATTTAAAGAAGCTCTAATATTTGGTTTTTTAGGAATTCTTCGTTTAAGAAATGAAGTTAATGTATTAAGTTCAGTAACAGGTGCTTCTAAAAATCATTCTTCTGGAAATATTTTTCACTATCAAGAAAAAGATTGTTAGTAAATAGCTAAATTATTTTATTTCAAATATTAGAACGATTTAGAATATGTATATTTGTGAAACTTAAATTTTACCAATCTAATGAAAGATTTACTTAATAAATTTGAAAATAAAGAGCCAGAAATTGTATTTAACTGGAAAGATCCAGAAACTGAAGCCGAAGGATGGACAGTAATTAACTCTTTAAGAGGTGGTGCCGCTGGTGGTGGAACTCGTATGCGTAAAGGTTTGGATATGAATGAAGTATTGTCTTTAGCGAAGACTATGGAAGTTAAATTTTCGGTATCTGGACCAGCTATTGGTGGTGCTAAATCGGGTATTAATTTTGATCCAAATGACCCTCGAAAAAAAGACGTTTTAGAAAGATGGTACAAAGCAGTTTCTCCTCTTTTAAAAAATTATTATGGAACGGGTGGTGATTTAAATGTTGATGAAATTCATGAAGTTATTCCTATTACTGAAGACTGTGGTGTTTGGCACCCGCAAGAAGGTGTTTTTAATGGACATTTCAAACCAACGGAAGCTGACAAAATTAATAGAATAGGTCAGTTACGTCAAGGTGTGATTAAAGTAATTGAAAACCCAACTTTTTCTCCAGATGTAAATAGAAAATATACAGTAGCTGATATGATCACGGGCTACGGAGTTGCTGAAGCCGTTCGTCATTATTATGATATTTATGGCGGCGATGTAAAGGGGAAAAAAGCTATCGTTCAAGGTTTTGGAAATGTAGGTTCTGCTGCGGCTTACTATTTAGCACAAATGGGTGCAAAAGTTGTTGGGATCATCGATAGAGATGGAGGATTAATTAATGAGAACGGATTTACATTTGAAGAAATCAAAGAATTGTTTTTAAATAAAGATGGAAACAAGCTAGTAGCATCTAACATGATTCCATTTGAAGAAATCAACCAAAAAATTTGGTCTATTGAAGCTCATATTTTTGCTCCTTGTGCTGCATCTCGTTTAGTTACTAAAGAACAAGTTGATCAAATGATTGCTTCTGGCTTAGAAGTTATCTCTAGTGGAGCTAATGTCCCTTTTGCTGATAAAGAAATTTTCTTTGGACCTATTATGGAAGCAACCGATAAGAAAGTAAGTTTAGTACCAGATTTTATTGCAAATTGTGGTATGGCACGTGTGTTTGCTTACTTTATGGAGAAAAAAGTTCAAATGACTGACGAAGCTATTTTCTCTGACACCTCAAATACTATTAAAAAAGCAATAGAAAAAGTACACCAATTGAATTCTGATAAGAAAAATATTAGTGCAACTGCTTTCGAAATTGCTTTAAAACAATTAATCTAAATTTTTAATGGAAACTTTATTAATCGTAATTTTTATTCTAGGATATTTAGGTATTGCTATGGAGCATACCTTCAAAATAGATAAATTAATACCTGCTCTAGGTATGATGGCTATTTTATGGGCTATTATTGCTGTAAATCACATGCAGGTTTATGAAATTTTGCCAGGAGTTGGTAAAGAAGCGCATCATGTAGAAGGTGTGTTGTTACATCATTTAGGTAAAACAGCTGAAATTTTGTTTTTCTTAATGGGGGCAATGACAATTGTTGA
>JACXVH010000314.1 GCA_014763515.1 Flavobacteriaceae bacterium | reverse complement strand
GCAACTTGAGGTAATTGACTTACTTCAAGCTGTCTCAAATCAGTAGGGAAAATTATTTGGTCAAGTAATTTCGATTGCATCCAACAAAAGTAGTAATTGAATTTGTAATTTTGTGCGTATGGAAAACATTTTCACAGACGAATATTTTATGAAAAAGGCTTTAGCAGAAGCTGAAACCGCATTTGAAAAAGGTGAAATTCCTGTTGGAGCTGTAATTGTTATTGATAATCGTGTAATTGCAAGAAGCCATAACCTTACGGAATTATTAAACGATGTAACTGCTCACGCTGAAATGCAGGCTATAACAAGTGCTGCAAATTATTTAGGTGGAAAATACTTAAAAAATTGTACCCTTTATGTAACGCTTGAACCTTGCCAAATGTGTGCTGGAGCATTATATTGGAGTCAAATAACAAAAATTGTTTACGGTGCTTCTGATGAAAATAGAGGTTTTTCAAAATTAGGAACACAATTACATCCTAAAACAGAAGTTGTTAGCGGAATTTTAGAAAATGAATGTTCTTTATTAATGCGTGCTTTTTTTAGAACCAAAAGGCAATAATAACTTAATAAATTTTATCAAAATTTTTCCTACCTTTAAGACAATATTTTTTCTTCCTTTTGAGTTGTAAAGGTATTCTCTATTTAAATTCTACTTTATCATGAAAAAACAACGAATTTTATCGGCTGTAATAGCTTTGCTATTATTTACAAGCTGCTCCAAAAAAAATGCAGAAAACTTTAATTCTGATTATTCGCTTTTCAAAGATTATATTCTTAATTACAGTCCAAGTATTATATCGAGTTCCGATGATATTAGAGTTGTTTTAGCGTTTGACAATCAAGATTGGTTAGAAAACAAAGAACTTGATAAAAATTTATTTGAGATAAATCCTTCTGTAAAAGGTAAGGTAGTTGCTTTATCTTCAAATACTGTTGCATTTGTGCCAGATGATAAATTAAATCAAAACTCAACCTATCAAATAAGTTTTAAACTAGGTGAACTTAAACAAGTAGACAAAAAACTGAAAGAATTTAATTTCACAGTAAAAACGATAAAGCAAGATTTTATGGTTTCTGTTATCGATTTACAATCGTATAGCAAAGATTATCAATACATAAATGGCGTTTTAAACACCAGCGATAATTTAGATTTTGAAACCGCAAAACAATTGGTTCAAGTTTCCCAAAAAAACAAAAAAGTAAACGTAAAATTTAATAAAGAATTAAGTTCTAATCGCGAATTTAAATTTGTAATTGACAGTATTCAACGTTTTGAAGATGATAGTAAAATAAATATTTCTTGGAACGGAAAAGATTTTGATATTGACCAAAAAGGAAAATTAGAATTTGACATTCCGGGAAAAAACAATTTTAAAATAATCTCAGCAGAAGTAGAAGAAGGAGACAACCAAGTTTTATTATTAAACTTTTCTGATCCCTTAAAAAAAGGACAAGATTTTAACGGATTAGTGGAAGTAGAAACGGCTAAAAATTTAAAATTTGCAACCGCTGGAAACCTTTTAAAAGTATTTTTCAACGAACCTTTAAAGGGCGAATTATTGGTAGAAGTTTTTCAAGGAATTCAAAGCGAAGATGACTACAAAATGAAACAAAATTTCTCTCAAAAAGTTTCCTTTGAACAAATTAAACCACAAGTTCGTTTCATTAAAAGCGGAAGTATTTTACCAAGTTCAAATAATTTAAAAATCAATTTTGAAGCCGTAAACTTAAAAGCTGTTGATGTAAAAGTCTATAAAATTTACAAAAACAA
>JACXVH010000313.1 GCA_014763515.1 Flavobacteriaceae bacterium | reverse complement strand
AATCCAATTGTTTCTATTCACGATCATGGTGCTGGTGGACACTTAAACTGTTTGTCAGAATTAGTGGAAGCTACTGGAGGTTTAATCGATTTAGACAAATTACCTGTTGGTGACCCAACACTTTCTGCTAAAGAAATTATAGGTAACGAATCGCAAGAAAGAATGGGATTGGTTATTGGTGAAAAAGATATTGATACCTTAGAAAGAATTGCTGAAAGAGAGCGTTCACCAATGTACACTGTTGGTGATGTTACTAACGATCATAGATTTACATTTGAAACCCGAAACGAAAAATATTTTACCGATGAATATAGAAATCGGGTTCTTGACTTCCAAAATTTAAATAATACGGAGGAAAAATCGAAAACTGAAGGTGCAAAACCTATGGATTATGCTTTAGAAGATTTCTTCGGAAGTTCTCCTAAAACCATTATGAACGACAAAAATGTAGCTCGTAATTATACAAATCCTGATTATTCAATTTCTGAAATTCCAAATTACTTAAACCAAGTTTTACAATTAGAAGCGGTAGCTTGTAAAGATTGGTTAACGAATAAAGTAGACCGTTGTGTTGGTGGTCGCGTTGCTAAACAACAATGTGCTGGTCCATTACAATTACCTTTAAATAACGTAGGTGTAATGGCATTAGACTTCAAAGGAAAAGAAGGAATTGCTACTTCAATTGGACACTCACCTGTATCAGCTATTGTTGATCCAGTTGCGGGTTCGAGAAATTCTATTGGTGAAGCATTATCGAACTTAGTTTGGGCGCCATTAAAAGATGGCTTACAATCGGTTTCGTTATCAGCAAACTGGATGTGGCCTTGTAAAAACGAAGGTGAAGATGCTCGTTTATATGATGCAGTTCAAGGTTGTTCAGATTTCGCTATTGAATTAGGAATCAACATTCCAACAGGAAAAGATTCATTATCAATGAAACAAAAATATCCAAATGATGAAGTAATTGCTCCTGGAACGGTTATTATTTCTGCTATTGGAAATTGTTCAAATATTACAAAAGTAGTTGAGCCTGTTTTAAAAAGAAATGGCGGCAAAATTTACTACTTAAACTTATCGCAAGATTCTTTTAAATTAGGTGGAAGTTCATTCTATCAAATTTTAAATAAAGTGGGTTCGGAAGTTCCAACCGTTAAAAATGCTGATTATTTCAAAAAAGCGTTCAATACGTTACAAGATTTAATTAAAGAAAGAAAAATTAAAGCAGGACACGATATTGGAAGTGGTGGTTTAATCACAACTTTATTAGAAATGTCGTTTGCTGAAGTTGGTGTAGGTGCTAATTACGATTTATCTGTTTTAGGAGAATCGGATTCTGCAAAAGCGTTATTTAATGAAAATATTGCAGTTGTTTTCCAAGCAGATGTTGAAGTTGAAGCCACTTTCAAAGCAAACGGAATTGAAATTTTCAATATTGGTTCGGTTGTAGAAGGTGATTTCGTTTCAATCAAAAATGGAAATGATAACTTTAATTTCTCAGTTACTGAAACAAGAGATACTTGGTACAAAACATCGTATTTATTAGATACAAAACAATCTCGAAATGGTATGGCAGAAGCGCGTTATGCGAACTATAAAAACCAACCATTAGAATTTACTTTCCCATCGCATTTTGATGGAACCCTTCGACAAGCTCAAGGTGACATTGCTCCTGTAGGCTCTAGACCAAAAGCAGCTATCATTCGTGAAAAAGGAAGTAATTCGGAACGCGAAATGGCAAACGCTATGTATTTAGCTGGATTTGATGTAAAAGATGTTCACATGACCGA
>JACXVH010000021.1 GCA_014763515.1 Flavobacteriaceae bacterium | reverse complement strand
GGGCATCGCAGATATCGATATTTCTGTGAACGGGTCCCGGGTGAAGCAGTATTACGTCTCTATCTCCAAGCACCTCGGTCGTGATGCAAAAATCACTCGCGTAGTCTTTAAGCGAAGCGTAGTTTTGCGAAGAGTGGCGCTCGGTTTGGGTGCGAAGCGACATGATGGCATCGACACTATCGATAACATCACGGATATTATTAGTGGTATAGAGCGGCGTTTTTGGCAAAAACTGCGGCGGCCCGACAAGAACCACTTCCGCCCCAAAACGGGTAAGCAGCTCCATATTGGAGTTGGCAACGCGCGAGTTCTTGATATCGCCCACTATTGCGATCTTTTTGCCCTTTACGTCGCCGAAGTGTTCAGTGAGGGTGTAGAGATCAAGCAGCGCTTGAGTTGGGTGTGCGTGAGCGCCATCACCCGCATTGATGATCGAGGCGCGCGTATGATTCGAGAGGATCTTTGGCACCCCGGCGTTCTCGTGGCGCACTATAATGGCGTGCGGCCCCATCGCGTCAAGATTCATCGCCGTATCGACAAGCGTCTCACCCTTTTTGGTCGAACTTTTCGACACGTCCAGATGCACCATCTCAGCGCCCAGACGCTTTGCCGCGATCTCAAAAGAGCTGCGGGTTCGCGTGGAGTTCTCAAAAAAGAGAGTGATGATGATCTTGTCTTGGAGGATCCGATCAAAACGCCCGTCACTATAGCTCTTTGCGGTCGCTAAAATCGTTTTGACCTCATCGGTCGTAAAATCATCGGTTCGTATCAGGTGTCTCATATAGGCTTCTTTATTTAAAAAAATTATCTTTATAAGCACATACGATTTTCTGTAATAATCATCACATTACACATTATTTTGCTATTTAAAAAGATCTCTTTATTAACTTAAGTCAATAAAAATTTAGTTATTAGAAAATAACTTTGCAAAGTTATAATCTAATAAAAATGAATAAATTTTACAAAACATCTGGAATCGCCTACTTAATTATTTTTCTAGCAGGTTTTTACGCCAACTTTGCAGTACTAGAAAGTCTAATAGATCAAAACAACACATCAATTACTGCTACAAACTTCATTAATAACCATTCACAATTCGGAAACGGATTACTCGCATTTGTAGTAATGTTGATTTTTGATCTTGTCTTGGTTTGGTCACTTTTTGGTATGTCAAAATCAATAAGTAAAAACATATCTTATGTAACGTCCTTTTTTAGACTATTTCACGCAACATTATTTGGTTTTGCTTTATTTAAACTATGGGAAACCTATCAACTAACAATGAATGCAACTAATACTGCAAACTTACAAAATAGTGTGTCGGAGTTGTTATTTTATTTTGATACACTTTGGACTGTTGGATTATTATTTTTTGGGGTTCATCTAGTTCTTTTGGGTTATTTGGCAATTAAATCAACATATATCCCTAAAACTTTAGGCTTACTATTAATTCTAGCGGCAATAGGTTATATGACTGATGGGCTAGCAAAACTCTTTATGTCAAATTATACTGATTATAAAGAAGTTTTCGAAGTTATAGTAATTCTTCCTTCTGTAATTGGCGAATTCTCGTTTACCGTTTGGCTTTTGATAAAAGGGTTTAAAAGACAAAAAAACATAAACTTGTTAAAATATTTTAATTATCTAAAGTCTTATTTAGTCAAAGTTTAAGATTATCAGATTTTCTTAAGATAGCTTAAGATTATTGATTAATTAACCCCTTAAATTTGTTTAAATAATAAAAACATCATATAAGTAATCAATCATAAAACGAATTAATTATGCCACATTTTGTAATAGACTGTTCCGAACAGATCATAAAATTAAAATCACCGCAAGAAATTATACAGAACATATATAATACAGCAGAATCGACAGGGTTGTTTCTTCCTGAAGAAATAAAAGTGAGAATCAATCCATTCCAACATTATACAACTGGAAATACAAGCGACAACTTCATCCATGTATTTGCCAATATCATGCAAGGCCGAAATACAGAACAGAAAGCAAACCTCTCAAAACAAATGGTTTTAGAGCTTAAAGCAATGTTTCCTGAAGTACCTATTATTTCTATTAACATAAGAGATTTTGAAAGAGCTACCTATTGCAATAAGGAGATGGTTTAGAAATTATAATAATTGTGCAACTGTGTATTTAAAACTTAAAATTATGAACACTTTAAAAATTGATAATTTAGAGCTGACCTATAAAAACGGGCATCAAGCAATACAGAATATTTCTTTACAGATTAAGAACGGAATGTTTGGATTATTAGGGCCTAATGGTGCCGGAAAATCATCTTTAATGAAAACTATCGTTGGATTGCAAAAACCTACGTCTGGTAGTATTGAATTTAATGATATAGACATAGTTAACAATCCCGATTATATCAAAAAGAATTTAGGTTTTCTACCTCAAGATTTCGGAGTGTACCCTAAAGTTAGTGCTTATAATCTATTAAATCATATCGCTGTTTTAAAAGGCTTGGAAAATAAAGAAGAACGCGAAAATCAAATTCGATTTTTACTAGAGAAAGTCAACCTTTGGGGTTTTAGAAACAAAGAAGTACATACATTTTCAGGAGGTATGAAACAGCGTTTTGGAGTAGCACAAGCTTTACTAGGAAAACCCAAAATTGTTATTGTAGATGAGCCTACTGCAGGTCTGGATCCAGAGGAACGTAACCGGTTCAACATGTTGTTGAGTGATATCAGTAATGAGGTTATTGTAATACTGTCTACGCATTTGGTTGAAGATGTAAAAAATTTATGTTCAGAAATGACCATTATGAACAAAGGACAGATTTTAAAAACTGGTAAGCCTAAAGAACTGATTTCTGAACTAGAAGATAAAATTTGGTCAAAGTCAATTGAAAATGATGAACTGGAAAACTACCAATCAAAATACCAGATAATTAGCAAGCAATTAATTGAGCGTGTGTTACATATTACCATCTTTTCGGAAACAAACCCTGAAGGTTTTGATGCTGTAACACCTTTACTGGAGCATGTGTATTTTAAAACACTAGCATAAAACTATAATAACATGAATGCTATATTTCAATACGAGTTAAATCAAATCACAAAGCGATGGACGGTATATCCAATGATTTTAATCATTGTTCTTTTAGGTGTTTTTTGCGGAAATAAATTCAATATGACTGCTGGTGAAGGCATATACCTAAACTCACCATATACGATTGGGTTTATGATGGGTATGTTTAGTCTTTCCATTATATTTCTTGCTATTTTATATTCTAATCAAATTTTATTTAAGGAATGGGATGCCAAGTTTGATTTGGTGATTTTTTCACTTCCTTTGTCCAAATTAACCTATCTAACTGGTAAATTTTGTTTTTTTTATCTGAAAACATTCTTAAGTTTTAGCTTATTAATTTTAGGTTTTGTCATAGGTCAAAATTTACGAACTGGTGACGAAATGCAGATGGGTTTTAATTTATGGTATTATGTTTATCCATTAATTGTTTTTGGAATACTTAATGCATTTTTTGTTTGTAGCTTTTTATTTTTTATCGCTTATTCAACACATAAAAAATTAGTAGTAGTTATTGGTGGGCTATTACTATATGTGCTTTACATGGTCTTATTGGTGTTTTCTAACTCACCGTTTATGGCTGGGAGTATGCCACAATCTATTGAAACGCAACAAATTTCTGCTATACTGGATCCATTTGGTTTATCTGCGTATTTTTTTGAAGCAAGATCATTTTCCGTACTTCAAAAAAATGATGGAATTGTTCCGTTAACGAATATGTTCTTATTAAACAGAGGGATTTTTCTTTTCATTTCTACATTCTTTTTATGGTTTAGTTATAAAGCGTTCTCATTCTCAAGAAAACAAAGTCATAAATCTAAAAATAATATAAAAGTCAATGCTATTAATGCTGTAGTAAATTTAAAATCAATAAAGGCACAAAAGTTAAATTTTGGAAGTATAATGAATTTTAAATCGGCTTTATCCTTTACCAAATTAGACTTAATTTATCTTTTTAAAAGCGTTGTTATAGCTGCTGTTTCCTTGCTACTTGTATTTTATATAGGTATGGAAATGTATGCTGACATTGATAAAGGTATACGACTGCCAGAAAAGTATGCGACATCTGGTCTTTTAGCTACTTCCATTTCATCAAATTTTCATTTGTTTGGGCTGTTAATTTTAGCCTATTTTGTTAATGATTTATATTGGAGAAGTCATGCTTCTAATTTCACATTAATTGAAAAAAGCATTTATTTTTCAAAAAGTAAAATGACAGGTCATTTTATTTCAGCAACAATACTAGTAAGCTTTTTTACAACACTTTTGATAATTGAAGGACTGATTTTTCAATTTAGTTATGGTTATTTTAGTATTGATTGGAAAGCCTATTTTGGCGTCTTTATTTTCAATGCAATTCCTTTAATTCTGTTTTCAGTCTTTTTATTATTAATAAATGATACGATTAATAATCGATATGTAAGTTTAGGTGTTTCTACGTTGAGCGTTTTTGCTTTAGCTAGTCCATTATCAAAATATATTTTTTCTTACCCATTGTCACATATATTTTCTGGTTATAATGGAATTTATAGTGATTTTAATGGCTATGGAATTTATTTATCTGCATTCTCGCAACGCCTCTTGTTTGGAATTGGTTTAATAGCGTTTCTCTGGTTGATAAATAATTTCATAAAGACGAAAGTGTTAAACAAAAAGACCTCAGTATTCGTTTTAGTTTTACTAATTATAGGTGCTACCAGTGGTGTTTTTTTCATGAAAGGTTATATGCCCAAAAGTGAAGAGCAAACAATTTTAGTAGCGGTGAATTATGAAAAGTCTTATAGAAAATATGAAGACATATCACAGCCAACAATTACAGATGTAATTACAGATATACATCTTTCTCCATCTAAAAACGCATATGAAATAAATGGAAGTTATGTTTTAAAGAATAACACCAATGAGCCCATTCATAAAATTTTAATCAATTTTCATCCGGATTTAAAAATTGAAACAGCTTTGTTTGAAAATGGTTTTGAAAAAATACAAATTGAAGAACATGTCACAGAGATTAGTTTGGACGAACCATTACTGCCTAAAGAAGAAGCTAGTTTAACTTTTAGTTTATCCTACAAATGGTTTGCTGTTAACGGACACCAATCCTTTAATGCTATTGTAAATAACGGTTCTTTTATGAGAATCAGTAATTACTATCCAACTTTTGGCTATCAAAACGATAGAGAAATTGATGATGCAGAAATACGGGCTGAATTTGATTTAGGCAAAGCTTCAGAATTGAAAGCATTAGAAAGTCCTCAAGTATTCAAAAATGATTTCATCAATTTAGAAATGACCATTTCTACCGAAAAATCTCAAACAGCTTTAGGTACTGGAGACTTGATAAAGCAATGGTCTGAAAACAATAGAAATTACTATAAATACAGTGCAGAAAATGTACCATTCCGATTTGCATTGGCTTCTGCTGAATATAAGCATAAATCCATTGAACATAAAAACATCACTATCAATGTTTACTATTCAAAAAAGCATTTTGAGAATGTAGAACATCTTATCGAAAACGCTAAAACCACTCTTGATTATTGTGTTGATAATTTTGGTGAATACCCTTTTAAAACTATCAGTTTTGTTGAAATATCGGCATTCACAAAAGGTTTTGCGGCAACAGCTTACCCATCTGCAATATTTATGACGGAAGATATGATATTTCATACCAACCTAGAAGGTGATAAAAAACAAAATGTCATTAATGAATTAGCAGGTCACGAATTATCACATCTTTGGTGGGGAAATAGCCTAATAAATCCTGATTACAGAGAAGGTGCTACAATGCTCACGGAGACTTTGGCTATGTACACTGAAATGATGTTGTACAAGAAAATGTATGGTCATGAAAAAATGAAGGAACGATTAGAGATTCATCAGCAAATTTATGATAACGAGAAAGGATTGTATGACAACCAACCACTTTATAAAGTAAAGTCTGGATATACACATATTGCTTATTCTAAAGGCGCAATTGCCATGGTGAAATTGAGCGAATTAATTGGAGAGCAACAAGTGAACCAAGCGCTTAAAAATTTCTTGGAAAACAATAAATATCCCCAAAAGCCAACATCCTTAGATTTACTTGAGGAGTTCTACAAAGTCGCACCAGATGAAAGCACTAAATCTAAAATTGACGAGCTGTTTAAAACGATATGAGATAAACTACTGAATAATAAAAAATGAAAAAATTAATAATCATAGCCATTATTTCTATTCTATGGAATCAGAACATAGTAGCTCAAAAAAATGAAAATAGTGTTCAGGATTCGAGAGAAATTGACATAATCATGAAAGCTGACGAAGTTAAAATTGGAGGTACGTTAATTATTCCAGCGAATCTGAAAACATCATCTTTAGTCATCCTTAGTTCAGGAAGTGGTGATCAAGATAGAGACGAAACTTTAGAGGGTTTTAAAATTTTTAAGGTTTTAGCCGAGCATTTGGCAACAACAGGTATAGCCTCTTTCCGTTATGATGATAGAGGTGTTGGTACAAGTACAGGTAATTTTGTAAACAGCACCATTGATGATCATGCAAAGGACTTGGAAAGCATAATGGATTATTTTAAAACAAACAAAAAGCATCCGTTTAATAATTTTATATTGTTTGGACATAGTCAGGGCGGTATTCTTGCTGGAAAAGTTGCTGTTGGAAATAAGTCTGTGAAAAAAGTGATTTTAATGGGTGCGCCATCTGTACCATTAATAGAAGTGGTTACTTACCAGGTGAGACAAGATTATGAACATACAGATTTACCAAAAAATTTAATTGAAGCTGATGTGTCTGCACACAACAAATTGATGAAAGCTATTGAAGATAATAAGAATATAGATGAAGCATACCAGTTATTCAGACAAACAACCGAAACCATTTTATGTAAAATGAGTTCGTCACATGATGTAGACTCATTAAAAATAAAACAACAGGCAATTGCTAAAGCTGATGAATTTAAAATAACCTATGGGCTACCTTCACTAACATCTTTTCTTTATCACGATCCTTCAAAAGATTTAGAGCAACTAGAAGTACCGGTATTGGGTTTATTTGGTGGTTTGGATTTTCAGGTACCTATTTTCCAAAACAAGGATAGAATGGAAAATGCACTTCTTAAATCTGGTACCGATTATCATTTTATAACGTTTGACAAGGCCAACCATTTTTTTCAAAAGGCTACAACCAGAAGTAGGGATGAATATACAACACTTGAAAAGAAATTTGTGGATGGCTTTTTAGATGAAATATCATCTTGGATACTTGACATCTAGTTTATATATGATTAATTATAACAAATGGATAAAATATGAAACTAAAATCTATTATTTTAATAATACTGATGTTTGGTGGCCTTAATTTAACCAAAGCACAGGAAAACAATTTAACTACCCATAAAGATTCACTAAACTATGTGCTAAATCAATATTATAAGTTAAACCTAAAAGTATTTCAACAAAACTCAACCATTGAGGATATCGACAATATCTTCGAATTGTTTACCGATGATTTTACCTATGTACATCCAAAATATGGTGGGGTTTATACACGGGAAGACCTTTACAATGGTTACAAGAGAAATCAAAGTAATGGAGGCTATGACGGAAGCGTTGTTGATGTAAAAATTGAGAATAGTATTTATGGCTTAAATGCAATTACAGTAAGTAAACGCTTCATTATGAAAGAAGATGGTAACGTGGTTGAAGGTGACGAACAAATGGCACTTTTTGAATTTAAGAATGGAAAGATATTTTTGATCAAGGAGTATTGGTAGAATTTTAAAAATTGAATAATCATGAAACACGGAATAATCACAGGAAGTAGTAGAGGGATTGGTTTAGCAACAGTTGAATTATTAGTTAATAACTCAAAAACTAAAGTTATTGGAACTTCTACAAATGGAAACCATACTCTAATTAAACCAAACTTTGAATGTTTAAAGCTTGATTTATCTAGTAGTAGTTCTATTGACAAATTTGTTGAGAATTTAGAAAATGTAAAACTAGATTTTTTAATCAACAACGCTGGTATTTTACTTGAAAAATGGGATGAATCTGTAATTAATTTAAAACAGTTAAAGGACACTTTTGACATCAATCTATTTGGCACTATTGAACTAACCGAAAGTCTAATTCCAAAATTAAACCCAAAAGCACATATAATTAATATTACCTCAGATTGGGGTTCTTTTAGTGAGCAAAATTTTGACGCATTTCAACCACATTACAAAATGTCTAAAGCTGCATTGAATATGTATACTAAATTGCTATCAAAACGATTAGAACATCAAAATATAATAGTATCTTCACTTGATCCAGGCTGGACGCAAACTGATATGGGAGGAAAAATAGCACCTCGTTTACCAAGAGACGTTGCCAAGGATATTTTAAATTTACTGAATAATAACGTTGAGAGTGGAAAGTTTTGGCATCAAGGAAAAATTAGGAAATGGTAACCAGAATTTACTTTCCTGCAATACGCTTTCTTATCCTACTTAATGATTCTGGTTTTACCCCTAAATAACTCGCTAAATAATATTGAGGCACTCGCTGTAATAAATCTGGTCGTGATTCTAATAAATGCTTATATCGCTCCTCTGGGCTAGAAACTATAAACCTAGATAAAGCTTCTTGTTGTTCACCAAAGTCATTCTCCATTGACATTCTACATAAAGTTTCATAAGCTGGAACTCGTCTGAACAATTCTTGTTCTTTATCATAATTTAAAACAGCTAACCTACTATTTTCTACACATTCAAAATAATGGTTTGATGGTGTTTTATTTTTATAACCTTGTAAAGAAGCTACAGACTCATCTTCAATATAGAATTCTGTTGTCCGTTCTTCTCCATCTATAATATAGTATTTTCTAATACATCCTTTAATAACAAAATAAGAATCTCTAGAAATTTGTCCCTCTCTTAAAAGAACATCACCCTTATTAAAATCTTTAACTGGAATACATTCGTCAAATGCTAAAGCCTCGTCATTTGAAAGTTCAAGGTACCTAGAAATTAATTTTACAATTTCATTTTGCATAAATTACTTTTTTAGTCTTTACGAAGTTAACAAATGTTAAATTATTAAACAAAGGCTCTTTATTCCATTTTTGTCGTAATATTTGGCAAGAAGAAACAAACAATTCCAATTAAAGGAAAAAATGAACATAGTTGATACACAAAAATAATTGACTTAAAATCTGCTATTAATCCAATAAGTGCTGATCCAATAGCAGCAACTCCAAAAGCAAACCCATAAAACAAACCTGATATTATCCCAAGCTTTTCAGGCAATAATTCTTGGGCATAAGACAAGATTGCAGGAAAGGCAGAAGCCATTATAAACCCAATAATAACCATTAGAATATCAGTGTAAAACAAATTTACATAAGGTAAGCATATTATAAATGGTGTTGCTCCAAAAACAGAAAACCATATAACGTATAATCGACCAAACTTGTCTCCTAATGGTCCTCCAAGAGTTGTCCCCAACATGTAAGAAAATAAATAAAGAAAAAAATGCGTTTGCGATTGTTCAATAGTCAGTTTAAATTTCTCAATTAAATAAAAACTGTAATAATTTGATAGGCATGCAGCATAAATAAATTTTGAGAAAATTATTAATAATAAAATTCCAATTATGAATTTTAATTTCCTCTTTGAAAACGAAACATATGGTTTTAATTGTTTACTAAACTTTTCAGTTTTCTTAGTTTCTAAATATTTTTTATACCAATTCGTGATCTTTTTTAAAAGAAAAAAAGCAATAATTAATGGAAGGATGAATATGTTTATAAATTGTATTGAGTTAGGCAGTATCAAAAATGCAACCGCTATAGGGGCAAGAGCTGTTCCAAAATTACCTCCAATTTGAAATATCGATTGTGCCACACCAATCTTTCCTGCTGAAGCTAAATTAGCAATACGACTAGATTCAGGATGAAAGATTGCGGACCCAATCCCTATTATAATACAAGATGCTATCAAAAGTATAAAATTAATAGCACAAGATAATAAGATGACTCCAAATGTTGTAAAAACAAATCCATAAATTTGCAAATAAACCTTAGGAGTTTTATCTGTGTAGTAACCAATTAAAGGTTGCAAAATAGAAGCACTTAACTGAAATGCTAAAGTTAACAATCCAATTTCACCAAAAGAAAGTTGAAAATTTTCTTTCAACAAAGGAAATATTGAAGGAATTACAGCCTGTATTAAATCATTTATAAGATGCAAAAAACTTATCAAATAAACAATATAAAATGAACTTTTTGAATCACTGACCAGCATAATTATTCAACAAATTATTTTTGAATATTAATAATTAATAAATTAACAATGTTACAAAATCTCATTAATCTTAAATTTCTTGAAATAATAAGTCAAATGGTTTTCTAACCTTTTTAGCATCTATTGTTTGGTCTTCCTTGTGTCTATAACCTATGGGAGCAATGACAGCAGCATTTAAGCCTTGTTCATCAAGACCTAAAATTTTATTATAAGCATCAGATTCAAAGCCTTCCATAGGACATGCATCAATTCTCAATTCAGCACATGCATTTAAAAGATTTCCCAAAGCTAAATAGGTTTGAGATTTTAACCAGCTTGTTTTTTCTTCTTTGGATTTTTCTGCCAATTTGGATTTTATAAAATCACCATAACCATTCAGCCTATTTAAATCTAAATTGCGAGTCACAGCTGTTTGTTTAATAAAATCGTCTATAGCTTCAGATGAAACATCTTTATAATTACAGAACACAAATAAGTGTGAAGCATCTGTTATCTGACTTTGATTCCAAGAAACTGGTTTTAATTTTTCTCTAATGGCTGAATTTTCAATGATTAGCACTTTGTAAAGTTGAAGTCCATAAGAAGAAACCGATAGTTGTATAGCTTCTTTTAAATTTTCGAGATCATCATATGATACTTTCTTTGTAGTATCAAACTTTTTTGTGGCATAGCGCCATTTTAAATTTTCTATAAGTTCCATTTTTATTATTTTTTTAATTTGTAGTTTCTTATTATAAACTCTGTTTTAAAACCCATTTTTTTATACATGGATTTTGCCATTTTAGATGCTTGTAGAGTAGCTAAATTACATCCTTGTTCTAAGCCTTTATTAATTAGATGATGCATTATTTGTGTAGCATACCCATTGCCTCGCATATGAGGTAATATACCAAGACTATGAATGCCAATAGATGAATTTGTTTGATGGCTAATTACAGTGCCAACAATTTGGTCATGATCATAGATTAGGTAATAGTTTATATTGTGGTATGTCTTGTTAATCGTTTCTTCAGAAATTTGATATCCAAACGCTTTTTGAAATGTTTGACTCCATGTTTTACAATCATCAATATTGGTGATTAGTTGCAATTTCAATGGTTTTGAAATTTGTACTTTTTCTTTAATTCTCAAAGACATACCAAATTGCATTGAGGACTCATAAAAACCATGATAGTCAAAAATTATCTTGTTTTGCTCTTCATTATCTAAATCAAAATAGGAAAAGGTAAGACCATCTAATTCTGATTTTAGAAGAAGCTTAATTTCATTTAAAATAGTGATGTTATGTTCTGTTTTTAACCATATTTTATTGGGCCACTGTGAGTTTGGTATAAAACAGTAACCAATATTTTTATCTTCGTTATACGTGTTAAAAGGCTTAGTTGCACTTTTCCATAAAGAAGTTAAGTTTAATATGTTTGATTGTATTGTATTCATAATTATCATTTAATGTTAAAGAGTATAATACCAGCTATCATAGCTATGGTTCCTGCAAGTCTTTTGGTAGTAATAGGTTCTACAGGTAAATTAAGCCAACCATATTTTCCGGCGATTAACGAAAAAATTAGCTGTCCACAAAGCCCTAGAGCTATCATTTTTGAAATTCCAATTTTTGGAATGTTATAGAAGTATATAGCTATACCTATAACACTAAAAAACCCACCAATAAACCATAAATGCCATGGAACTTGTGTTGTTGTGATGTTATGAATACTTTCTTTGCTAATTAAAAAGAATAATAGACAACCAAACACTACACTACTAATTGAGCTTGCGATGACGGCAAGAATAGGCTGTTTTAGAGTACTGCCCAATTGGGAGTTAAATCCAGCTTGTATTGCTAAAAAAACGCCTCCTGCTAATCCTAATATCGAAAGAAAAAATAATCTCATAGCTCTAAGTATTAATCCCATTTTTTATTAGTTGACAAAGCATATTTACCTGCTCCAGTAAAAAACATGGAGATACCAAAGACCATGTAGATGAAAATTAATCCTATTGACCAGCCACCACTTTCATTTAACTGTAATAAGTTTGGTAGTTGAACCATTATAATAGCAGCAAAGCAATTCAATGCAAAAACAATTCCCGCAAATTTTGTTCTAAATCCAATTATTATTAAAAAAGGTGCAATAACTTCTCCAATAAAAATACTATAGCCAAAGAAAGAGGGCAATCCATATGAAATGAATAAAGTCTTAATAAAATCAATTCCATAAATTAATTTTGTAATTCCATATACTAACATTGTAAATGCTATACTAACTCTTATTAGAAGTAATCTTAAGTTTTGTTTTGTTCTCATAATCTATTAATCTTAAAAGTTATATTTTATAAAGATTCCGAAATTTTCAAGTGTTTTTTCTGCTTTAGTAAACTGATCTAGGTTTACAGCAATTCCTGTTATTAGTTTTTCTTTTTTTATGCCAAGTCGTAAATTTTGAATACCTCTGTCTAGTACTTTTAAATTTGTATTAACGACAGCAAATAGGTTAAAATAGCCTTGAATATTTTTATACATAATTGGTGTATAATTTATCGATAGAGTTTGCTCAAGAGTAAATCCATTTTGATAGGTACTACCTATTGCATAACTTAATTTCAAACTTGAAGATGCATACTGATATTGAGCTGTTAATGTCGAAAATGATCCAGGATTTTTAATACCTAATGCTATGTTGGCCTTAAAATACTTATTGAAATTGTAAGACAACATGTTTCTAATGAAGAGAATATTGTTTTTGTCATTATCGTATTCGGTATCAAATAGAGATGCATTATTGATAGACCATCTATCATTAATTTTATATCCAATAAAATGTTGATAAGAAATAGAACGATTTCCAACAACCAAATCTGGTGAAAAACTAGCTTTCTGAGCATTTAATTTTAAAAATGCTACAATTGTAAATAATAAAAGGTAAATATATCGTAACATAACCCATTCATAATTTGTATGGGTCAAAATTACATCCTCTGTAAAAGAAAAAACTTAAGGTATCTTAAGAAGAGAATTTAAGAGTGCTTTTTTCGTAAATAACTCAAAAATTCTGGAGTAACACCAAGGTAAGAGGCAATAATGTATTGTGGAACACGCTGTTCAATATCACGATAAGATTTTCTGAAATTATCATAGCGTTCATAAGCATCGTCACTCATACTATCAATAACACGCTCTTGAACTGCTACATATGCACTTTGAATTTTTTTTCTAAAAAAATTAGAAAACTCTGGATATTCAAAATAAATTTTTTCTAATTCAATTCTCGGAATTTGAATTATTAATGTTTCTTCTAAAGCTTGAACATACATCCTTGACTTTTTTCTACTTAAGTAACTATATAAATCATTAATCCACCATTCTTCAATTCCTAATTGCAAGGTATGCTCCTGAGCCATTTCATCTCTATAAAAACTTCTCATACATCCTTTAACAATAAAGTTCATATTATTTGATATATTGCCTGGTTCAATCAAGAATTCTTTTTTCTTGAGATTTTTAAAAACTAAAACAGAAGTTATTCTCTTAATAGCAGCATCATTTAACGTAACATCTTTCTTAAAATGTTCTAGAATAGTTTCTATATGTTTCTTTTCTGTGGGCAATTTTTCGTGATAATTTTTAAATATAATAATAATTCATTTAAAATAATACTGATTGTCCGTTTGTTGTCATAATCCTGTAATGTTAGCAATTACAAGCCTATCGAAGAGTTTTTCTTCAAAATATCTTCTATTTAACTTATAAACA
>JACXVH010000312.1 GCA_014763515.1 Flavobacteriaceae bacterium | reverse complement strand
TTTAAGTTATTTCTATTTAAGGGTTTTGTTTCACTTACTCGTTCAACTGCAGTTTCAATTCCACTTTCAATCAATAAATAAGCCGTTGGAATAATTTCTAAAGAGGATTTTTCTAATTTATCAACAGCTTTAATTTGTTGGCCAATTAAATATTCTGGGTTTCTGCCAGAAACTAAACTTAAAAAAAGTAAAACATCTGCTTCTTCAGAAATTTGATTGTAATCGCCAGGAAATAGAAAAATTGGTAAATCCAATTCTTGTTTTAATCTCTTAATAATCTCACTGAAATCATTTCCATCGTAAGTGCTTCCTCCAAAAAAAACATGTGTGGCAGGCGATTTTTTAATCTTTTCACACAAAGAAGTAATAGCGTCTAATTGAATTTTTTCGGGATCTAGTAAAATAGCTAAAAGTTTCCTTTTTGCTTGAAGAGATTGTAAAATATCGTGATAAAAACTCATTATTGTTTGGGTAAAGCAGCTACAAATATATAATCTTCTACTTTATAAAAATGGATGTCGAATTTTTCTGTTTTATTATTAAATCGTAATTCAGCATCACAACGAGAGTCAGAAAGCAAAAAAGGATTTTCAAAAATATGTTGAGGAAAGCTAATTCCTTTTTCATTTTTTATTTTGAAAATAGATTCTTTAGCGCCCCAAATAACTGTTGCTTTTTGAATTTTTTCGACTTCAGATAAATTTTCTAAATGTGAAATATCCATAAATCGAGGTGCGATTTTCAAAATTTTAGGTTTAACGATTTCTATATCGATTCCCACAATTTTATCGCTACTAATACAAATACAAGAAAAGTCAAAAGAATGCGAAATAGAAATATGTATTTCTTCACCTAAATGGTTTTGGGAAAAAGGTAGTAGGTTTTTTGTATGTAAAAATTCACTTTTATCTTTTGCCTTTTGCCTTTTGCCTTTTATCTCTAAATGCGGTTTCCCTTTTTCATCATAAAACAAATCATAATCAGAATAACCTATATGTTGCAATAACATTCGTACTGCTAAAAATCCTTTTTGATGCCTTTCCGATTTCATTTTTTCTAACCTTGAAAGTGAAGTGTCTTTTAGTTGAACTTCTCTAAAAAGCGTATTGAAATCTTCTGTTATTTTCCAAAAATAAGCAGTTGTCGTTTTATTTATTGCAATTGATTTATGAAATGCCATTCTTAATTATTGTTTTTCAATTGTTTAACATCTTAAACAATTCACAAATTACGTGAATTAATTTAGTAATTAAAAAGGAATTGCCTAACTTTGCACTCCAAAATTTTATTAAAAGAAAAATTATTATAAATGAGTACAAAAACTATTCCTTACGTTCCATACAAAGTTAAAGACATTTCTCTAGCTGCTTGGGGAAGAAAAGAAATTGAATTAGCAGAAGCTGAAATGCCAGGTTTAATGGCTTTACGTGCAGAATATGCAGAAAGTCAACCATTAAAAGGTGCAAGAATTGCGGGATGTTTACACATGACTATTCAAACGGCTGTTTTAATTGAAACTTTAGTAGCTTTAGGTGCTGATGTTACTTGGAGTTCATGTAATATTTTCTCAACTCAAGATCACGCTGCTGCTGCTATTGCTGCTGCTGGTATTCCAGTTTATGCTTGGAAAGGTATGAACGAAGAAGAATTTGATTGGTGTATTGAGCAAACGTTATTCTTTGGTGAAGAGCGTCAACCGTTAAACATGATTTTAGATGATGGTGGAGATTTAACAAACATGGTTTTTGATCGTTACCCAGAATTGATAAAAGGAATCAAAGGTTTATCAGAAGAAACT
>JACXVH010000311.1 GCA_014763515.1 Flavobacteriaceae bacterium | reverse complement strand
CTTTAGTGGCGTTACTTCAATTCCTCTTAAAGTACCACAGTCTACAGAGTTTACAATAACATCTTGAGATACATCGTGTAACCTTCTTGTTAAGTAACCAGCATCGGCAGTTTTAAGAGCCGTATCGGCAAGACCTTTACGAGCACCGTGTGTAGAAATAAAGTATTCTAAAATTGATAATCCTTCTTTAAAGTTAGATAAAATCGGGTTTTCAATAATTTCTCCACCAGCTGCAGTTGATTTTTTAGGCTTAGCCATCAAACCACGCATACCTGTTAACTGACGAATCTGTTCTTTTGATCCCCTCGCTCCAGAATCTAACATCATGAATACTGAGTTAAATCCTTGTTGATCTTCTCTAATGTTCTTCATTGCTAATTCAGTCAATAAAGCATTTGTTGAAGTCCAAACGTCGATAACTTGGTTATAACGCTCATTATTTGTAATAAGCCCCATGTTATAGTTCATAGTAATACCTTCTACTTGCTCATTTGCATCAGCAATTAACTGACCTTTCTGATCTGGAATTTTAATATCACCTAATGAGAATGAAAGTCCACCTTGGAAAGCGAAACGGTATCCCATATTTTTAATATCATCTAAGAAACCAGCTGTTGTAGGAACATCAGTTACTCCTAAAATTTTACCAATAATATCACGTAAAGATTTTTTAGTCAATACTTCATTGATATAACCAGCTGCTTCAGGAACTACTTCATTAAATAATACTCTACCTGCAGTTGTTTGGATAATTTTATAAACTAACTCTCCGTTTTCGTTAAAATCTTTAGCTCTTACTTTAACGCGAGCATTTAAGTCTAAACGACCTTCATTTATAGCGATATGAACCTCTTCAACTGAATAGAAAGTTTGTCCTTCTCCTTTAATTTTCATATCTGGAGTAGATAAACGTTCTTTTGTCATATAATATAAACCAAGAACCATGTCCTGAGAAGGTACTGTAATAGGAGCACCATTTGCAGGGTTCAAGATATTATGAGAACCTAGCATTAATAACTGAGCTTCTAAAATAGCTTCAGGTCCTAATGGTAAGTGAACCGCCATCTGGTCACCATCGAAATCGGCGTTGAATGCCGTACATGTCAATGGGTGTAACTGAATTGCTTTTCCTTCAATTAATTTTGGTTGGAACGCTTGTATACCCAAACGGTGAAGCGTAGGAGCACGGTTTAGTAATACTGGATGTCCTTTAATTACATTTTCTAAGATATCCCATACTACTGGTTCTTTTTTATCGATAATTTTCTTAGCCGATTTAACTGTTTTTACAATACCTCTTTCGATTAATTTACGAATAACGAATGGTTTGTAAAGTTCAGCAGCCATATCTTTTGGTAAACCACACTCATACATTTTTAATTCTGGTCCTACAACAATTACAGAACGAGCAGAATAATCAACACGTTTACCTAATAAGTTTTGACGGAAACGACCTTGTTTACCTTTTAATGAATCAGATAAAGATTTTAATGGACGGTTAGATTCTGTTTTAACAGCAGAAGCTTTTCTAGTGTTATCGAATAATGAATCTACTGCCTCTTGTAACATACGTTTTTCATTACGTAAGATTACTTCAGGCGCTTTAATTTCCATTAATCGTTTTAAACGATTGTTACGAATGATAACTCTTCTATATAAATCATTTAATTCTGGTGGAATAACCGGAACTACTTTTAAAATCATCCATTCAGGTCGGTTTTCTCTATTTTCATTAGCTTCACGGAAAGACTCAACAACTTGTAATCTTTTTAAAGCTTCCGTTTTACGTTGTTTAGATGTTTCGTTGTTTGCAGCGTGACGCAATTGATATGATAATTGATCAAGGTCAGTACGTGCTAATAAATCCATGATACATTCAGCACCCATTTTAGCGATAAATTTGTTTGGATCAGAATCATCTAAGTATTGGTTCTCCATAGGAAGCGTATCTAAAATATTTAAATATTCTTCTTCTGTTAAGAAATCCATTGCATTTAATGTATCTCCTTCAGGGTTTTTAGCAATACCAGGTTGAATTACTACGTATCTTTCGTAGTAAATAATCATATCTAATTTCTTAGAAGGTAATCCTAATAAGTAACCAATTTTATTTGGTAACGAACGGAAATACCAAATATGAGCGATAGGTACTACTAAATTAATGTGTCCTACTCTATCTCTACGAACTTTTTTCTCCGTTACCTCAACACCACATCGGTCACACACGATTCCTTTGTAACGAATTCTTTTATATTTACCACAAGCACACTCGTAATCTTTAACTGGACCAAAAATTCGCTCACAGAAAAGACCATCACGCTCAGGTTTATGTGTACGATAGTTAATTGTTTCAGGCTTTAAAACCTCTCCTCTAGACTCTGCTAAAATAGACTCTGGAGATGCTAAACCTATCGTAATTCTATTGAATCTTTTAACGGTATTTTTATCTTTTAATCTTGTCAT
>JACXVH010000020.1 GCA_014763515.1 Flavobacteriaceae bacterium | reverse complement strand
TAATTAAATCTTTTGTCAAGCTTAATTCTTGGTTTCTCAAATCTAATTTAGCTTTGTTCAAATTATTAATCTGCTCAATAATTGCCGTTTCCTGTTGCATATAATTTAATTCCGTATTCGAATTATACAATCGAGCCAACGGTTGTCCTTCTTGTACAAAATCTCCGTTTTCCACAAAAATTTCCTGAACCGAACCACCTTCTACTATGTTTACTAAGATAGAATTCAAAGGTTCTGTTATCGCTTGGAAAACCATAAAATCTTCAAAATAATCTTCTTGAACCGTTTTAATAGAAATTTCACTCTCTTTTACAGCATAAGCTCTCTTTTTAGTAAACGAAACACGAAACATACACAATAAAGGTCAAGATTAAAATAATTATTCCTACTAGGGCTAGTTTCTTTTTTTTGCTATTTTTACGGTTAATGATGGTGTCCATATCTTTATTTTAGTTTAGTATATAGGAATTTTGTGCCAAAAACTTACAATTCACAAAGTGCTACTAAACAGCATTTTAAATAAATTTTATTTTATTAAACTGTTCATTAATGAACACCAAATGTCCGAAACCGTACACAAATGAAAAAAATACAAGCCAACATAATAGTAATTGACGATCAAGAAGACATTCTTTTTGCAGTAAAAATGTTGTTGAAGAAACATTTTGAAAACATTATTACGCTAAACAATCCTAAAGACAGCATCAAAATATTAGCTGAAAATAAGATTGATGTCGTGCTTTTGGACATGAATTATCGTATTGGTTATGAAGACGGAAAAGAAGGAATTTATTTTTTAAAAGAAATTTTGTTGTTATCTCCTGCTACAAAAGTAATTCTGATGACCGCTTTTGGTCACGTAGAAACTGTAGTTGAAGCTCTAAAACTAGGCGCTTTTGATTATATTTTAAAACCTTGGGATAATAACAAACTCATCGAGATAGTCAAAAAAGGCGTTACACAAAGTCGTAAAGAACATAAAACTTCCGACAATAAATTAGTCCATGATTTCTTTATTGGGACCTCATCTGTTATTGTAAAAGCTTATGATTTAGCATAAAAAGTAGCAAAAACCGATGCCAACATTCTTATTTTAGGCGAAAATGGAACCGGAAAATATGTGTTAGCACACTATATTCATCAACAATCGAGCAGAAAAGACAATGCTTTTGTACATGTTGATTTAGGTTCTTTGAACGAAAACATTTTTGAAAGCGAATTGTTCGGTTATGCAAAAGGTGCTTTTACCGATGCCAAAAATGATACCGCTGGACGATTTGAATTAGCAGAAAACAGCACCATATTTTTAGATGAAATCGGAAATATTCCACTCACGTTACAAGCCAAATTACTTCAGGTTATTTAAACTAAAACCATTACGCGATTAGGCGAAGCCAAACCTAGAAAACTAAATGTTCGTATTATTGCTGCAACCAATCTCGATTTAAAAGCTGAAGTGCAACACAAAAATTTTAGAGAAGATTTGTGTTACCGACTCAATACGATGCAAATTACGTTGCCTCCGCTTCGCGAGAGAAAAGACGATTTAGTAGAATTGGCACACTTTTTACTCAAAAAACTTAGTGCTAAATACGATAAATATAATCTCTTTTTTGACGAAAAAGCATTGGAACAAATACAAAAACATGCTTGGTTTGGAAATATTAGAGAAATGGAAAACCGAATAAAGCGTGCGGTAATTCTTTATGAAGACCATACAATTACCGTTGGCGATTTAGATTTAGAACTGATAGATACTTACGAAACCGAAAAAGAAGAAATTCAACTTTCGAATATTGAAAAAAACAGTATTGAAAAAGTGTTGCAAAAACATCAATTCAACATCAGCAAATCGGCAGAAGAATTAGGTTTATCGAGAGCCGCTTTATACCGAAGAATGGAAAAATACGACATCAAAAATGATTAAACAATTTGCTATTTTTATTCGTTTATTTTTTGTGCTAATTGGTTTGGCAGGAAGTTTCTTTTTGTTCCAAAACCATTATCATTACACAGCTTTACTTGTTTTTATTGTTGCTCTTGGATTGTTTTTAGAGTTGCTTTCATTTATCAATTCTATTTTTGAGTTTTATGACAAAACAATTCTTTCCATTTTAAATAAAGATTTTTCTGCAAATTTTAAAACTAAAAAGCATCAATAATTTTATGCGAATCTTTTTGTGTTATATGACCAATTAAAAGCAAATCAAAAGGAGCAAATTTCAAAAGATACTGTTTATCAATCTATTTTTAACACTATTGAAACTCCTGTTCTTATTTTAGAAAAGAAAGATTCGGATTGGGATATTATGCTGATAAACGATTACTTTTCACATCATTTTAAAACCCCAAAAGTTTCTAAATGGCATTATCTCAATCAATACATTCCGGCATTGTGCCAAATTATTGAAGAACACGACTTTTCTGATTTTAAAACGCCTTTGCAAATTCGGGTTGAAAAACAAGACTACCAAACTTTTATTTTACAAACAGCAAAAAGTAAAATTTACGATAAAGATTATTATATCGTTTTACTCGATTCGATTCAAAAAGTAATTGAAAAGAAAGAAAAAGAAGCTTGGATTAATTTAATGAAAGTGATTTCGCATGAGTTAATGAATTCGTTAACGCCTATTCATGCTTTGGCACAAAATTTACAAGAAACCACACAACAAGATTCGCTTTCTGCTGAAGATCTTAGCGACATTAAAGAAAGTATTGACACCATTACTAACAGAACCCTTCATTTACAACAATTCGTAGAAAATTATAGAAAACTTGCAGCATTGCCTTCGCCTAAAAAAGAGAAAACGGCTTTACAAGAATTGCTAAAAAACAGCTTGCAAATTATGCAACCTTTATTGAAAAAAGAACAGATTTTTGTAGTTAATGAAATTGGTTTTGACCGATGGATTTCGGTTGATAAACAGCAATTGGAACAAGTTTTAATCAATCTCTTAACCAATAGTATTTACGCACTTGCCGACAAAACAAACAAACAAACAAACAAATTACACTTTCGGGCGAAGTCAAAGATAAAAGATTGTTTGTTTACATTACCGACACTGGAAAAGGAATTGAAAAAGAAATTGAAGATAAAATTTTCCTACCATTTTTCACTACACGAAAAGAGGGCGCTGGAATAGGACTTACTTTATCTAAAAACATTATTGAAGCTCACGGTGGTTATCTAACTTTTGAAAGCGATGAAACTCAAACTAGATTTACGATTTGTCTGTTTGAATAAACTTTAAAAATCGGGTTCCCAAAAGTGTTTTTGAAAATCTACAATTTTATTATCAACTACTTTAACACCTTCGGCTTCTAAAAGTTGTTGCATTAAATTAGTTCCGTCAAAATGATGTTTTCCTGTGAGCATTCCATTTCTGTTTACTACTCTATGCGCTGGAACATCTTCCATGTTGTGCGAAGCATTCATGGCATAACCCACCATTCTTGAGGATTGTGACGAACCAATTGCTTTGGCTATAGCTCCATAAGAAGTAACTTTTCCATAAGGAATTTGCCGAACCACTTCGTAAACACGTTCAAAAAAATTGTCTTTACCATTAGTTTTCATTATGAAAACATTTTTATTAAAGAAGATATAGCAACGAAACCTGTTAGTGCAGCTATCAAAAAATTAATATTTTTTACGATAAAAGTTAAACGATGTTCAATTAATTTGAAAAATTTAGCATATAAATAAAATACTAAATATGTTCCTATTGCTGCAGCTACAGAAAATAAAATAATTGAGATTATATCATAAAAAAAGAAATCTTTTGATGCAACCATTAAGCTTGTAAAAGCATACCAAGGAATAGCAAACATATTAAAAGCCGACATTGCCATACCATAAAAAAATCTATTCCTTTTTGTCTCAACATTTACTTTTATATCTTTTTGTTTGTTAGCTTTTATTCCCATTATAGTAAAAGCAATCGTTAAAGCAATAAAAATAAATGTTCCAACTTTTCTTAATCCTTCACTAAAAACAGGATTTGCATCTAAAAATTTGGCAAAATATGTTCCTACAAAACTTTGAAAAAAAACGACAACAACTGCTCCAAAAGCAAATTTTAAAGCCTGAGATTGATTTTCATTTAAACTAATTTTTGCAATTGTCATATTCAACATACCAGGAATAATGATTCCAACTATTGAAATAAACAAACCTGATAATATTGCGAATAAAAATGTCATTTATTTATTTTTTCAAATTTAGTAGTGTCTTTTAATATGTTTTGTAACCTTTCTTACTTTATCTTAAATTTAATATAAGTAATGGGTTTATTTTGTTCAAGATATTGACTTTCATAAAAAGTTTGAATACTTGTTACTTCTTCAGGAGCTCCTTCATTCCTATATACATTATGATTAGCATATAAAACCTCGTGACCTTCACCATGTAATAAACCTAAAGTATAACCATGCATAAATTCGCTATCGGTTTTTAAATGCACAATTCCATCATTCTTTAGAATCTTTTTGTAACGTTGTAAAAACTCTGAATTCGTCATACGATGTTTTGTACGTTTGTATTTAATTTGCGGATCTGGAAAAGTAATCCAAATTTCATCTACTTCATTTTCAGCAAAACAATGTTCCACTAATTCTATTTGTGTACGTAGAAATCCAACATTATTTATGTTTTCTTCTACAGCAGTTTTAGCACCACGCCAAAAACGTGCACCTTTAATATCGATACCAATAAAATTTTTATTTGGAAATTTTCGAGCTAATCCTACAGAGTATTCTCCTTTTCCACATCCTAATTCTAAAACAATTGGATTATCATTTTTAAAAAAATCGGTTTTCCATTTTCCTTTAAATGATAATTCTTCAGCAACTACTTCTTCTCTAGTTGGTTGCACTACATTTGAAAACGTTAAATTCTCTCTAAATCTTTTTAATTTATTTTTACTTCCCACAGTTAAAATTAATTTTTTGGTAAAATTAAGGAAATATGTCAGAAGAAAAATTATATTTAATTTGTAATTCAATAATCATTTGATCAAATACATTGAATAAGCCAAAAAAAATACTTATTGCACCTTTAAATTGGGGTTTAGGGCATGCCACTAGATGCATACCTATAATAAATGCATTATTAGAAAATGGTTTTGAACCAATTATTGCTTCTGATGGTGTTGCTATGGAATTATTAAAGAAAGAATTTCCAAATTTAAGGCATCATGTTTTACCTTCATACAACATAAAATATGCTGAAAATGGTAAAAATTTTAAATGGAAGCTATTTTTACAAATTCCTAAAATGATTACTGCAGTAGTTAATGAAAAGAAATCTGTTGAAAAACTAGTGGACGAATTACAAATAGATGGTATTATTTCTGACAACAGATTAGGTGTTCATTACAAAAGAGTGCCTTGTGTTTTTATGACACATCAATTAAATGTATTAACTGGAAACACTTCTTACTTAACAACAAAAATTCATCATTACTTTATTAATAAATTTAATGAATGCTGGATTCCTGATTATGCAACAAGCCCAAATTTATCTGGAGAATTAGGACATTTAAAAAAACCTCTAAAACATTTACGTTACCTAGGTCCATTGAGTAGAATTCACAAAAAAGAATTACCTAAAAAATATGATTATTTTGTGTTGCTTTCGGGTCCAGAACCACAACGAACTTTACTTGAAGATAAATTAAAAAAGGAATTTAAGAATGTTGGCAAACCTACATTATTTGTAAAAGGTATTGTTGAAAATGAACAAAAAACAAGCCAAGAAGGCAATGTAACTTTCTATAACTATATGAATAGTAAAGAACTTGAAATTGCTTTCAATGAAAGTGATTTAATTATTTGTCGTTCGGGCTATACTACTATAATGGATTTAGCATTTCTAGGGAAAAAAGCCTTTTTTATACCAACACCAGGACAATATGAACAAGAATATTTAGCTAAAAAATTAAAATCGGAAAATATTGTACCAAGTTGCAAACAAGAAAAGTTTAAAATTGAAAAACTAGATAAAGTGAGTATGTACAGAGGTTTACAAACTTTTAACAACGGAACCGCTGTAAGTTGGTCTCAATTATTTCGCCTTTTCTAATGTAAAAGAAAATTCAGAGCCTACACCAAACTGACTTTCTACATAAATTTTTTCTTCGTGACTTTCAATGATGTGCTTTACAATTGCTAATCCTAGTCCAGAACCGCCTTCGCTTCGTGCACCACTTTTATCTACACGATAAAATCTTTCAAATAAACGTGGAATATGACTTTTTTCTATTCCTTCACCGTTATCAGTAACACGGATAATTACTTTATTATTAACTAAATCCTCTATACTTACTTCCGTAGTTCCACCTTGTTTTCCGTATTTTATAGAATTCATCACCAAATTAGTGATTACTTGTTGAATTTTTTCTTGGTCGGCAGAAACTTTTATAGGATGTTTATATTTAACATCAAAAGTTAATGTAATGTCTTTTTTAGCAGCTCTCATTTCGAGTAAATCAAATACATTTTGAATGAGTTCTACTACATTAAATTCTGACCTTTCAATATTAATATCACCAGTTTCAAGCTTCGTAATCATATCTAAATCTTTAACAATATAAATTAATCGCTCTACTCCTTTTTCAGCTCTTTGTAAATATTTCTTACGAATATTTTTGTCATCCATTGCACCATCTAAAAGTGTAAGAAGATAACCTTGTACTGTAAACAAAGGTGTTTTTAGTTCGTGTGAAACATTACCTAGAAATTCTCGTCGATATTCTTCTCTAATTTTTAATGTTTCAATTTCAAGTTTTTTGTCTCTGGCAAACTTTTTTACTTCTTGAGTTAAAGTAGCCATATCAGTAGTAATAGGTTGATTTCTAAAAGTAGTGTTTTCTAGTAACGAAACATCGTCGTATATTTTTTTAACTCTTTTATAAATAAAACGTTCTACTCTATATTGGATTACAAAGAATGAAAAAGTAAAAAGTAAAAAAGCCAGTGGAATAATTGCAAAATATCCAAAAGGCTGTTCTAAAAAATGATACAATAGAAGTACAAAAACAAAGAAAATTGTTATGTATAATGATGATTTAAAAGCAAATTTATATGACTTTTTAAAGTTTACTGCCATTAAAATTCAATTTTATATCCTACTCCTTTAATAGTTTTAAAGAAGTCGTCTCCTATTTTTTCTCTAAGTTTACGAATATGTACATCAATAGTTCTTCCTCCTACAACTACTTCATTGCCCCAAACTTTATCTAAAATTTCTTCTCTGGTAAAAACTTTTCCAGGTTTAGTGGCTAACAAATAAAACAATTCAAATTCTTTTCTGGGTAAAACAATTTCTTCGTCTTGTCTTATTATTTTGTATTCTTCTCTATTAATTTCAATGTTACCTACTTTCAGTACATCACTTGAACCATCATCTTCTTTTAGTCTTCTCAATAAAGCCTTAACTTTACTTACTAAAACTTTTGGCTTTATGGGTTTTGCGATGTAATCATCAGCTCCAGCATCAAAGCCAGCTACTTGAGAATAATCTTCTGAACGAGCGGTTAAAAAAGTAATTACTGTATTTTCTAATTCGGGTATTTTTCGGATATTTTCACAGGCTTCGATACCGTCCATTTCAGGCATCATAACGTCCATAATTATTAAATGTGGAAGTTCTTTTTTAGCTTTTACGATTGCTTCTTTACCATTTGATGCTGTACAAATTTGATATCCTTCTTGCTCAAGATTATACCCTACAATCTCTAGTATATCTTGCTCATCGTCAACTAATAAGATTTTAATATCCTTCTTCTTCATGAGTAGATTTTGTTAATTTTCGATTGTAAAGGTAAAGATAAAATAAATAGTTCAAAGTTGTTAACAATTATTTAATCGGTTAACAATTTGATAATCTTACTAAAACCTTATTATAACGTCGCCGTAACACTATGGTAATTTAATAAGAGTTCCTTTGCATCAAATTTTAACAACACAACATGAAACTAAAGTTTTTAATTGGATTTTTATTTTTTGCAGCTGTTTCAATTGCTCAAACAGGAACAGTTTCAGGAACCATTTTAGATAAAGAATTCGACAACGAGCCTTTACCATTTGCTAACATAACAGTAAAAGGAACCGACAAAGGTGCTTCTACAGATGATCAAGGAAAATTTTCAATCACTTTAAAACCTGGAAACTACACTTTAGTCATAGGTTATTTAGGTTATGAAACTGCTGAAATTCCTTTTACTTTAAAAGCAAACGAAAGAAAAATAATAAATCACACATTAGCCGCAAGTGGAGTTCAACTTGAAGACATAGTACTTGAGCACATCGTTACAAAAGAGTCTGAAAAGGCAGTACTTCAAAATATTCAAAAAGCAGTTGAAATAAAACAAGCTATTGGAGCACAGGAAATGTCTAGAAAAGGTATTAGCGATGTAGAAGAGGGACTTACAAAAGTAACTAACATCTCTAAAGTTGAATCAAGAGGTTTATTTGTTCGTGGTCTTGAAGACAGATATAACAATCTTTTAGTAAATGGTCTTCAGACACCATCTAATAGTCCATTCAATAAAATAATTCCTCTTGATTTATTTCCAACAGATATTGTTGGTGTTTTAAATGTTTATAAGACTTTTAATCCAAATATTCCAGGTGATTTTGCAGGGGCTACAATCGATATAGAAACTACAGAAACTACAAAATCAGAAACTAAATTAAGTGTAGGTTTTGGATATACTACAAACAACAATGGTGAAAAGTTTTTGATTTCATCAGATGCAAATTCTACACAAGGTTTTTTAGGGTTAATAAAAGAAGATAGATCTTTACCAAGTGTATTTGGAAATGTTCCTAGCGCTTACCAAATGACATCAACAGAATATACTCAAAGTCATAAAAACAACTCATGGAATGTTGATGAATCTAGCAGTCCTATAAATAGTAGTATTGGGTTTTATCATGCAGATAAATTCAGCTTTAACAATGGAAACAAAATATCTTATTTAATTTCATTAAATGCCGATAATAAATATTCCATTAGAAAAGGAGTTAATAGAACTTTTAATCAAGCACAAGGTAATTATGACAATGATTTATATAAAGAAGATTATAAATATAATACTTCTAGCTCTGCATTAGTTGGCTTAAAATATAAAGCAGAAAGAGGAACAATTGCCTTTAATTCTTTTTACCTAAGATCAACTGAAAGTTTGATTTCAGATGCTTTAGGATACACAAATAGTTTAGCAAACAATCCAAATTGGAAAATTAGATTAAATCAATTTGAGCAATCAGATTTATTTAATAATCAACTACTTGCTTCTTACGATTTAACAAAATCTGGAAATCACAGTATAAAAGCCGGCGGTTCTTTCGTTAAAACTGCTTACGAACAACCAGATAGAAAAACTATTTATGGCACCATGGTTGATGACACTAATATTGAAACTTCTTATGGTGGAAACAACTTAAACAGACAATATCTAAAAATTAAAGGCAATTATTATATGTCTGGTTTATTAGAATATAATTGGAAGTTCGGAAAAGAGGAAGATGATAAGAAAAATAAACTTTCTATTGGAGTTAATTCATATAGAAATAATTTAAGTTCAACATATCGATTTTTAGCTGGAAGAAATATTATAGCGACGCAATTTACAACTGAACTTAATACAATCGACGATATAATTAGAAATGATGTTGCAAATGGTATTTTAGCTTTTCGAGAAGAATCTAACGCTGATTATAAAGTAAAATTAGACCAGTTTGTAAATGCTGGATATCTAAATTTATTTTGGAATTTTGGAGAAAAAATTGAATTTAACGCGGGTTTAAGAGCAGAAAGCACTTTAAGAGAAATTAAATATAGACCAATATCTGCTTCAATAGATGATCCTTATATTAAAAGCAAGCAAAACCAAGTTGATATTTTACCGTCAGCAAACTTAAAATATTCATTAAACGACAAAAACAACATTCGTTTTGCCCTTTCTAAAACGATTGTGAGACCTGTAACAATGGAATTACTTCCTATTCAATTTGTTAATCCAGATGCAACAGTTATATTAGGAAATAAAGATTTAGAAAATTCTGAATCTTATAATTTAGACTTAAAATATGAATTATTCACAGATAAAAGTGAGATGATAGCAATAGGTCTTTTTGGAAAACAAATAAACAACCCTATTGAAAGAATCTTTATCCCTACAGCAAGTAGTGGAGGACAAATAACTACTTATGATAATTCAGAACAAGCAACTTTGTTCGGAGCTGAACTTGAATTTATATTACAATTATCAAGAATTAGTAATCATTTAGATAATTTCTCTTTAGGATTTAACACTTCATTAATGAAAACTAATGTAAAAGTTAATAGAAACATTAACACTCTTGAAAACAGTGATAACAGAAATCTTCAAGGTGCTTCAGAATGGTTAATTAATGCAGACTTAAAATATGAATTTGAACTTGGAAATGAGTTAAAAAATTCAATGACTTTAGTTTATGGTGTTTATGGCGATAGAATTTATGCAGTTGGAACTGCTGGATTAGATCATATTTATGAAAAGCCTTTCAATAAACTTGATTTTGTTTGGTCTAGTCAATTAAGTAAAAATCTTTCAGGCAAATTATCAGTTGACAATATTTTGAATCCGTATTACAGATATGAACTAGGAAGCAAAAGCAATGTAAATATTACAGAAGATTCATTAGTATTAAGAGAATACAAAAAAGGTGTAGGAATCTCTTTAGGATTAACTTACACGTTTGATTAAAAATAAATTTTAAAAGCTGTCTCCAAAAAAGACAGCTTTTTTTTAAATCTTTTCTGTTAACCAAAAATTAACAAGACTCTTTTTTTAATAATAATAACATAAAGAGTCAATAACTTTTAAAAAGCAAAGCAATTATATATTTGTAACAATAAATTAAACAACAAAACAATGAAAAAATTATTATTTAGCTTATCTATTTTAAGTCTAGTATTTACAGGGTGTTCAACTGATGATGATGAAACAGGTAGTACTGGACCAGTTACTGGTGAAATTACTGGTGACATCACAACAACTCAAAATTTACCAGTTGGTGAATACACTTTAAAAGGAATTGTTAGAGTAAAAACAGGTGTAACTTTAACAATTGCTGCAGGTTCTAAAATTACTGCAGACGCTACAAATGGAGTTGATGCTTTAGTTTGTGAAAACGGTGGTACATTAAATTTAATTGGAACCGCTGCAGAACCAATTATTTTAACTGAGGTTTCTCAAACTCCAGGTTCATGGGGCGGAATTATTATGTATGGAGACGCGCCTATCGTTGGTGCATCTGGTGTAACTTCAGCTACTTCAGAAGATGGTTTAAATTTACCTTATGGCGGTTCAAATCCAACGCATAATGGTGGTACATTAAAATATGTACGTGTAGAATATGCAGGTAAAAAGATTACAGACGGAACAAGTGAAATGAATGGGTTTTCATTTTATTCTCTAGGATCTGGAACAACTTTAGATCACTTAGTAGCTTATAAAGGAGCTGATGACGGTTATGAATTCTATGGAGGAACAGTAAGTGCTACTAACTTGATATCTTATGGTAATTTTGACGATTCTTTCGATTGGCAAGATGGATGGAAAGGACAATCAAACTCAGACTGGTATGCTTATCAGGTTGGTACGGGTAATTTTGGAATGGAAATTGAAGCTAAGTCCTACAATAATAATTTCTGGCCAGTTATATCAAATATTACATTAAAAAGAGCTGCTGGAACTTTAACTGAAAGTAATTCTATTGAATACGATGCAATCCAATTTAAAAAACAAGGAAACGGAGATTTTTCAAACATTTTAATTGAAGGATATACTGATGCAGGTGCAACTGCTGTAAGAATTCAAGATGCAGCTACAAATACTGATCAAGTAAATGCAAGCAAAATTAAATTAACAAATGTTAAAATTAATAATGGAACTTCTCAATTTGCAGATGGAGCAAATGGTGCTTTTACGATAACTTTCCCAACAGGGCAATACACTACTTCAACTACAGCAACTGGAGCTTCATTAACGAATGGAGCATGGTCAACTGTAAATGGAGTTAGTTTAATTCAATAATTAAATTCAAATAAAACGTTAAAAATCCCTCTTTTGAGGGATTTTTTATTTGGCATTACTTTTGTTTTAAAAAAAAATGTAACTTTACATTCATATAAATATACCAATGATAAAAAAATACTTTTATATTTTTCTTTTAATGGTTACTTTCTGTTCTGTTGACATGTTTTCTCAAGAAAATGGAAACATAAAAAAACAAGAACAACCTTCTATCGAAGGATTAACCATTTATCCTAACCCATCGGGTACTGGTAGAATTTATATTACCTCAGAATCTACTTCTGATAAGACAATTGAAATCTTTGATGTGCTTGGAAAAAAAGTATTAGAAACGACAACTTCCAAAGAAGTAAACGTTAGCACCTTATCTCCAGGAGTATACATTATTAAGATTAAAGAAAACGAAACTTCTGCTACTAGAAAACTGATAATTAACTAACTGAAAATAGTTTAACTATTATTTTACATTATAAATTAGGTAACTACCAAAAATAGTTACTACCTTTGTTTACGAATTAAAATTTTTATTAAAATGAAAAAACTTTACTTTTTATCTTTATTAGCAACTGCTTTTTCTTTTGGGCAAACACCTATTTTAACAGCGGTTATTGATGGTCCATGTCCAAACGGTTATCCAAAAGTTTGTGAAATTTATGCAAATGGAACAGTAGATTTTACTCAATATTCTGTTCAAAACCAAACTAATGCAAGTACAACATGGGGGGCAACATTAGATTTAACTCCTCTAGGAACAAAAACTAATGAGTTTGTATACATTGTTCTAACAGGAGGTGATTTGTCAATTGCAACTACTGAATTTCCAAGTATTACAGCCTCTAACTCTATTGAAAGCGGTGTAATAAACTTAAATGGCGATGACAGAATTAGAATTATTGAAACAGCCTCTACAACAGTTATTGATCAATTTGGAGTTAGTGATGTAGATGGAACAGGAACTTCTTGGGAATGGCTAGATACATATGCTGTTAGAAATAACGGAACTGGTCCTGATGGCGCATTTGTTGAAGCGAATTGGACTTTTGGTGGTATTAATTTATTTGACACTGGAGCAGGTACTTGTAAAGGCGGAACACAGTTACAACAGATTGTGCCTTTAGCAAACTTCACACTTTCTACTCAAAACTTCAATGCTATCGATGGCTTAAAAGTTTATCCTAACCCAGTTTCTGGAAATACTTTATACTTAGAGTCTACTGCTAATGCATCAAAACAAGTACAAGTTTATGATGTATTAGGAAAACAAGTAATTAACACTACAGTTAACAACAATTCTTTAAACGTTGCTAACTTAAACGCAGGTGTTTACATCGTTAAAATTACTGAAGAAGGTAAAACTGCTACAAGAAAATTAGTAGTTAAATAATTTCTTCTTAATAATATTTAAAAAGCATCAACTATGTTGGTGCTTTTTTATTTTATAGCTTTGCAAAAAAAATTAAATTGATAGATTCGACTGCCATATTTTCTATTTCTGGAAAAAAAGATTTTGAAAAAATTGCCATGAAAGTTTTTCGCTACCAATACGAAAACAATTTGGTGTACCAACAATTCTGTAATCTAATCCATAGAAATCCTTCCAATGTAAAATCGGTAAATGAAATTCCTTTTTTGCCTATTCAATTTTTTAAAAGTCACGATGTCTTAAGTTCACAAAACACAATTGAACAAACTTTCACTAGTAGCGGCACAACAGGAATGCAAACCAGTCGACATCTGGTAACAGACATTACCATCTACCAAGAAAGCTATCGCAAAGGATTTTCTGAATTTTATGGCAATATCGAAAATTATTGTGTTTTAGCCTTACTTCCATCCTATTTAGAACGTGAAGGTTCTTCTTTGATTTACATGGTAGAAGATTTAATAGAATTGAGTAATCATCTGGATTCTGGTTTTTACCTAAATAATTACGATGAACTTATCCTTAAGGGATGACCGAATTATTATCACAAGCTTATTCACTTGGAAATGGGATATTTGAATGTCCGCCTTGGATGCAAATTATTATTCGCGATCCTGAAGATGCATTGACACTATTGCCTGAAGGCAAAAATGGCGGTATTAACGTTATTGATTTAGCCAATATAAATTCGTGCTCGTTTATTGCAACACAAGATTTGGGGAAAAAATATCCCAACCATTCTTTCGAAGTGTTGGGACGTTTTGATAATTCTGATATTAGAGGGTGTAACCTGATGGTTATTTAACTCTTATTACATAGTAATTTTTCTTTCCTTTTTGAAGTAATAAAAACTGATTATTAATCAAATCTTCTTTAGTAATAATTCTATCCTCTTTTACTTTTTCTTTATTTAAGGAAATAGCATTTTGTTTTAATTCTCTACGAGCTTCACCATTTGAAGCTAAGAAATTAGTTTTAGCCGCCATTGCTGCAATCATATCTAAACCTTCTTCGATATCGCTCATTGGCAATTCAACCATTGGAACGCCATCAAAAACTTCTAAAAACGTTTTTTCGTCTAATTTTTGTAAACCTTCAATTGAATTACTAAACAAAGCTTCCGAAGCTGCAATTGCATTTTCTAATTCTTCTTTAGAATGCACTAAAATGGTAACTTCTTCCGCTAAACGCTTTTGTAAAACACGTAAATGTGGCGCTTGTCTAATGTACTTTTCTGCATCTTCATCTGAAGTATTTAACCAAAATTGGTAAAATTTATAAACCGAAGTTTTATCAGATGTTAACCAAACATTTCCACCTTCACTTTTGCCAAATTTTGAACCATCTGCTTTAGTAATTAAGGGACATGTCATCGCAAATGCTTTTGCATTTTCATCTACACCAACATTCATTCTACGAATTAATTCGGTTCCTGTTGTTATATTTCCCCATTGATCACTTCCCCCCATTTGTAATACACAATTGTACTCTTTGTATAAATGGTAAAAATCGTAACCTTGAATTAGTTGGTAAGTAAACTCTGTAAAACTCATTCCATCTCCAACTTCTCCGCTTAAACGTTTCTTTACTGAGTCTTTAGCCATCATATAATTAACCGTAATGCGTTTTCCTACATCGCGTGCAAAACTAATAAATGAAAAAGTCTTCATCCAATCATAGTTGTTTACCAAAATTGGAGCGTTCGCATCAGTTGCATCAAAATCTAAAAAGCGCGATAACACACCTTTAATTCCGTCTACATTTTTATTTAAAGTAGTTTCGTCTAGTAAATTTCTTTCATCCGACTTGCCAGATGGATCACCAATCATTCCCGTGGCACCCCCAACTAAAGCAATTGGCTTATGACCAAAATCACGTAAATGCTTTAATAAAATAATGGGCACTAAGCTGCCAATATGCAAAGAATCTGATGTAGGATCAAAACCAATATATGCAGTAGTAGGATTTTTCAATTGCTCTTCAGTTCCAGGCATCATGTCGTGTACCAAGCCTCTCCAACGTAATTCTTCTACTAAATTTTTCATTATTTATAAATTTAATGCGCAAAGATACTTTTTAGTTTAAAAGTTTAAAAGTTTAAGGTTTAAAAGTTTACTATTTCTAAATTAAATATCGATTTTCATTCACCTAAAATCAAAAGTTTTCCTATTTTTACTCTATGATTTTAGTAACAGGCGCAACCGGACTTGTAGGTTCTCATTTATTAGTAAAACTGCTTCAAGAAAATGAAGTTGTTCGTGCCATTTATAGAAACGAAAAAAGTTTAAATACTGTTCAAAATGTTTTCAAATACTATAACGAAATTAAGTTATTTAACAAAATTGAATGGATAAAAGCTGATATTAATGATGTTCCTAGTTTAGAAATTGCATTTCGTAATATTACTAGAGTTTATCATTGTGCCGCATTTATTTCTTTTGATCCAAAAGATGAAGAACAACTGTTCAAAGTAAATATTGAAGGAACTGCAAATGTTGTGAATTGTTGTATAGACTTTGGTATTGAAAAACTATGTTATGTTAGTTCAGTTGCCGCTCTAGGTAATGCAGCAAACAATAATTTAATTATAACCGAAGAAACGGAGTGGAATCCTGAGAAACGTAGAAACGAATATGCCATTTCTAAATACGCAGGAGAAATGGAAGTTTGGCGTGGGTTTCAAGAAGGCTTAAAAGTTGTTATCGTAAACCCAGGTGTTATTTTTGGTTATGGCTTCCCAAATAATCCATTTTATACAAAAGGTAAATTTGGGATTGTAGCTGTTGAAGATTTAGTTAACTGTATGACAAAACTAATGAACAGTTCCATTTCGGGTGAACGTTATACTATAGTTGCCGAAAACATTAAATTTCAAGAAGCTTTAAATACAATTGCGGATGCCTTAAAACTAAAAAGACCATTCATTTATGCAAGTGAAAGCCTAACCTCTATAGCATGGAGATTAGATTGGTTTTTATCACTTATATTACGCAAAAAAAGAATTTTAACTAGGCTGACTGCAAAAAGTTCGCACTCTTTATCCGAATATGACACAACTAAAATAAAAAATACTTTAGATTATAATTTTTTAGATATGAAAGAATATTTGAAAAAACTACTGACTAATTTTTAGTATTATTTTACAATTCCTTCAACATTATCTACTTGTTTTCCAGTTGCAGTAGAATCCATCAAAGTTGCTTGTTCTTCAGTTATTTTTTTCAAAACTTTTTTGTATATTTTTTTATAATTATTTACATCTGAAGCATAATATTTATGGTTTTGATAATAGGTTGTACTATCAATATTATATTTCTTATAAATGTAATTATTCACTTTTACACCCGCATCAGATAAATTAATAGGTTTATAATTTTCTGCAGCTTGAAGAATAGCAATATCATAAATAATATCAATCATTTTATCTTCAGGTAAAAGATTATCTGGCTTTTCAACCGCCATATCTTTACAAGACGTAAAGTTTATTAATAATCCTAATATTGCTATTCTTAATATTTTATTCATTTTAAAAATCTCTGTCAAATAATAAACGTTGTCCAGCTTTAATATTTTTTACTTTACCGTTTTGGAAAACTAATTTACCATTAATAAATGTATGTGTTACTCTAGATTTAAAATTCGTTCCTTCTAACGGCGACCAACCACATTTATACAATAAATTCTCTTTTTTTACAACCCAAGGTAAATGAGTATTTACAATAGCCAAATCGGCATAATAACCTTCTTTTATAAAACCTCTTTTTTCAATATTGAAAATTTTTGCAGGATTATGACACATCTTCTCTACAATTTTTTCTACTGAAATTTTTCCTCTTAA
>JACXVH010000310.1 GCA_014763515.1 Flavobacteriaceae bacterium | reverse complement strand
ACTTTTTTAAACGAATCACATTCTATAACCATATCTTCTTTTTGAAAATATTCTGTTGCCACTTGGTGGTGAAATGATCCTTGAATCCCTTGAATTGCAATTTTACTTACCATATATTCAAAAAAAATCCCGAAGTTTTTACTTCGGGATTGTTGTATATCAATTTAAATAAATTTTATTCTTTTATTTTTTTACATAACATAACAACAATCCCTTTTCTCTCCAGAAAAAGAAATAATAAAAGTTGTTAAAATATGTTACGAAATTTTTCATCTGTTGTTTTCAGTTAAGCAAATATAGAAATTAAATTGAATTGCTAATCTAATTTTTAATAAATTTTAATAAGGTGTCTACTTTATGTTGTTCTTCAAATGCACCTCCAAAGTAGTTTGTCACAGTTGCAGAAGTGTCATCTTGAATTCCTCTAGAAGAAACGCATAAATGTTTAGCATCTATAATAACTGCTACATCTTCAGTTCCTAAAATTGATTTTAATTCGTTTGCAATTTGCATGGTTAATCGTTCTTGCACTTGTGGCCGTTTTGCAAAATATTGTACAATTCTATTGATTTTTGATAATCCAATCACAGTACCACTTGAAATATAAGCCACGTGTACTTTGCCATAAATAGGCACAAAATGATGTTCACAATTTGAATAAAACGTGATATCTTTTTCAACCAACATTTGATTGTACTGGTATTTATTTTCAAAAAGTGCAACCTTTGGTTTATTTTCTGGCTTTAACCCCGAAAAAATTTCTTCCACATACATTTTAGCTACTCGATCAGGTGTTCCTTTTAAGGAATCATCGGTTAAATCGAGCCCTAAAACTTCCATTATTTCTTTAAAATGGAAAGAAATCTTTTGTTTCTTTTCTTCATCAGACAACAAAAAAGCATCTTCTTTCAAAGGTGTTTCAATTGTTGTAAACATGTGATTATCTCCAATTTCATCTACTGAAAATTGAACTAAATTTAAATTTTTGGTATTCGGATTCTTTGTCATAGCATTTGTTTTTTAATTTGTAAAAGATCAATAACTCAGAGAAATTAATCCGTTATCTTGAATGAATATTTGCCCTGTAATTCCTTTCGAATCATTTCCTAAGAGAAACTTGACGGTTTGCGCCACGTCTTCGGGTTGTAAGATTCTTTTTAAAGGGTGTTTTGCTTCCATGTTTTCTACAATTTTTTCATTTCGTAAAATTCCCGAAGCTAAAGGCGTATTTACTAAAGATGGCGCAATGGCATTTACTCTAATTTTTGGCGCTAATTCGGCTGCCAAACTTTTTGTAAAACCTTCTACTGCTCCTTTTGCTGCTGCAATACTGGCATGAAATGGCATTCCTCGTTGTGCCGCTACTGAACTAAATAATACTACACTTGCACTTTCAGAAGTTTTTATATTGGGTAAATAATTTTGGATAACTTTTACTGCTCCAAAAAAATTAACTTCCATATCGTTCTTGTAATCTTCATTCGTCAATCTATTAAACGGTTTTAAATTAATAGTACCAACTCCATAAACGATTCCGTCTAATTGAGGTAATTGCGGTAATTGATCTTGTAATACATTTAATGAAAAATGTTCGCCATTATAATCAAAATCGGGTTTTGTTTGCGAAATCATGTAGCAAAAGTCACCATTTGCTGAAAGTAGTTTTACTACTTCTTTTGTAATTCCTTTGCTTCCGCCAATTATTAAATATGTTTTCATCTTTTGCTTATTTTATTCCCTGTTATTTGTCTTTGTAAGGCACATTTGAATCGATTAATTTCTGGATTGCGTTTGTGTAAATGTTTTTGACTTAC
>JACXVH010000309.1 GCA_014763515.1 Flavobacteriaceae bacterium | reverse complement strand
CCTTATAAAGTAGTAATTGAAGGTCATGCTGATGAAATTTCGTGGTATGTAAACTATATAACTGAGGATGGATTAATATATGTGATACGTAATGGAGGTAGCGACCATATGATTGCTCCTTCTAAAAGAGTAAATATCCATACTAAAAAAGGAATTGTAAGAGGCGTTTTTGGTTGGCCAGCTATTCATACTCGTAATAGAGATAAAGAAGAACCAGCTAAAATTAGCAACATCTTTATAGATTGTGGTTGCGAAAGCAAAAAAGAAGTTGAAGATTTAGGTATACATGTAGGTTGTGTAATTACATATCCTGATAATTTTGAAATCTTAAACGGAAACAAATTCATTTGTCGAGCTATTGATAATAGAATGGGTGGATTTATGATTGCAGAAGTTGCTCGTTTATTAAAAGAAAATAAAAAGAAATTACCTTTCGGTTTATATATTGTAAATTCAGTTCAGGAAGAAATTGGTTTGCGTGGTGCAGAAATGATCACCCAAACTATAAAACCAAATGTAGCCATTGTAACAGATGTTTGTCACGATACCACTACTCCGATGATTGATAAAAAAATTGAAGGCGATTTAAAAATGGGACGCGGACCAGTTATTGCTTATGCACCAGCTACTCAAAATGTATTACGAGAAATGATTGTTAATACTGCTTTAGAAAACAAAATTCCTTTTCAAAGACATGCTTCTTCTCGTGTAACAGGAACAGATACTGATGCATTTGCATACAGTAATGGCGGTGTTGCTTCGGCTTTAATTTCGTTACCATTACGTTATATGCATACAACTGTTGAAATGGTTCATCAAGAAGATGTTGAAAATGTGATTAAATTAATCTACGAATCTTTACTTAAGATAGAAAACAACGAAACGTTTTCATATTTTAAATAAAATCTGATATCTACTTATATAATAATCCCAAAGTAAATTACTTTGGGATTATTTTTTTGTATCTTTACAGGCTGATTTTTAAAAAAAATGAGATTACATAGAAATTTGTGTTTTACGGTTATCGATTCATTAATGGCTATCTTTAATGAAGGTGCTTATGCTGATAAAGTAGTTGCATTAGCTCTAAAAAAAGATAAACGCTGGGGAAGTAAAGACCGTAAGTTTGTTGCCGAGACAATTTATGAAATTGTTAGATGGAAACGTTTAAACACACCAGTAAGAAGAATAAAAGGAAAGTTTGATGAATTATCCAAAATTAGAAAATTCAAAGAGTCAATTCCTGATTGGATGGATGAAATTGGTGTTGAAGAGCTTGGTGAAAAGAAATGGAGTCAAGAAATTGCAGCGCAAAATAAACAAGCAGAAGTAATTTTAAGAGTTAATACACTTAAAACTACTAAGGAAAAGCTTCGCGCTATTTTAATTGATGATAATATAGAAACTGAATTCTTAAAAGATTATCCAGATGCATTAATTCTTAAAGAAAGAGCAAATGTATTTTTAACACAAGCATTTAAAGATGGGCTTTTTGAAGTGCAAGATGCTTCTTCTCAATTAGTGGCATATTATTTAGATGTTGAACCAGGTATGCGTGTTGTTGATACCTGTGCAGGTGCTGGTGGAAAAACCTTACATCTTGCCTCATTAATGAAAAATAAAGGACAGTTAATTGCAATGGATATTTATGAAAGTAAATTAAAGCAATTAAAGACAAGAGCAAAAAGAAACGGTGTACATAATGTGGAATTTAGAGTAATTGATTCTACTAAAGTAATTAAAAAATTACATGAAAAGGCTGACCGTGTTTTAATTGATGCGCCTTGTAGTGGACTAGGTGTTTTAAAAAGAAACCCTGATAGTAAATGGAAATTAAAACCTGAATTTGTTGAAAACATAAAAAAAACACAAGCTGAAGTTTTAGAAAATTATTCGAAAATTGTGAAGCCTGGTGGAAAACTAGTTTATGCAACGTGTTCGGTCTTACCATCTGAAAATCAGGAACAAATTAAGCATTTCTTAAATTCTGTACATGGCTTTACTTGAACGAAAAAAATAAAATTAGATTATCATGAAAAAAAGTTACACTATTTTAACCTTATTGTTTGCATTAATTTCAGTTGCTCAAATACCTACTGGATATTATGACTCAGCTTTATTACCAAGTCCTCTAACAGGATATACTTTAAAAACTCAATTAAAAAAAATAATTGACGATCAAGCTGATGGTCTTAGTCCAGAATATCTACACGCTGATCAAGGATACGGCGCATTATGGACTTTGTACGCAAATAACAATGCTTTCCATGATATTTATTATGAAAATGACAATACTATATTAGACATGTATTCTGAGAACCCTACTGGTACAGATCCTTATAACTTTATAGTTTCTACTGACCAATGTGGCTCATATAATGGAGAAGGTGATTGTTATAATAGAGAACATTTGGTTCCTCAATCTTATTTTAATCATTTTGCAACTAACCCAATGAAAAACGATCCTTTTCATGCAGTACCTTCTGATGGTTCTGTAAATGGAGCTAGAAACAATTTACCATTTGGTGTTGTTAATTCAGCAAATTACACGTCTCAAAATGGTTCTAAAAGAGGTTCTAATTTAATTAATGCTTATTCTACTTATAATGGAACAGTGTTTGAACCACTAGATGAATTTAAAGGTGATATAGCTAGAAGTTTCTTTTATTTTGCAACACGTTATGAAGATTTAATGGATGATTTTTATTCTGGAGCAAATGCATCTACTTGTGAAGCTAAAAATATGTTTGATGGTTCAATTAATAAAGTTTTTTCTGATGCTTTTATTTTAAGATTGATAAAATGGCATTTAGATGATCCTGTTTCTCAAAAAGAAATTAATCAAAATAATGCAATTTTTGCACATCAAAACAATAGAAATCCTTACATTGACCATCCAGAGTTTATCTGTCAAATCTATCCTACTCAATGTACACAAATTGCTAATTTAAGTACTAATAGTTTTGCAACAAATTCTATATCTGTATATCCAAATCCAAGTAATAACGGTAATTTTACAATAAATTCAACAGAAAATTTAACAAGAATTGTAATCTATAATATTAATGGACAATTAATTCAAGAAGTAAATAATCCTTCAAAAATTAATGACAATTATGAAATTACAGGTTTAGCTTCAGGATTTTATTTCTTAGAGTTAAACAATAATTCTGCTAAACAAATTAAAAAGATAATTGTAAACTAATACACTATTTTAGTTATACAATTAAAAAAAGCATCAACTTTAGTTGATGCTTTTTTTACCAATTAAACTAATAAATATGCTGTCAAATTTTAATGACAGTTTGCTTCACTTTGCACAAATAAATCAATTGTTCCTGGAGAAACATAAGGAATATTTAAATTAAATCCTCTTAAAATAAATAACACTCCAATAAAAACAGCAACAAAAGGTATAATGCGTTGTATTTTTGTTCTAAAAGATACCGTTACTAAATTTGATAAATAAACAACTAAACTCATTAATGGAATTGTACCTACACCAAATAAAATCATGTATAGAACACTCAATTGAACAGAACTCATTGCTAGAGCTCCAAAAAGTGCCACATAAACCATTCCGCATGGTAAAAAACCATTTAATAAACCTATAGTGAATAAAGATTGAAATGATTTCTTTTTAAATTGATTTCCTAAAGAACTTTTTACCTGAGAAATAATCTTGTATATAGGCTTAGAAAAATTATATTTTGCAAATTCTCTTTCTGGAATAATAGCAACTATAATCATAATAACACCAACAGTTATAGAAAGTTGTTGTTGTATTCCTGCTAAAAAAAAGCCTTT
>JACXVH010000019.1 GCA_014763515.1 Flavobacteriaceae bacterium | reverse complement strand
ACTTCAAAAGCTGCTGAATTATACCAACCTGGAGTAGCTGTTTTTCCTGGCGCAGGTTCTTTTTCAAAAAATACACCAATTGTAGCTGCATCGCTACCAAAAGCACTAGTTATTCTTGAAGCCAATCCAAATCCTGTTGAAGCACCTACTACTAAAACACGTTTTGGTCCATCTATTTTTCCTTTAGATTTAACATATTCAATTTGATTTTTCACATTTTGTTCACAACCTTTTGGATGGGCTGTTAAACAAATGAATCCTCTCATTCTAGGTTCAATAATCATATCTATGGGTTTATGTTTGTTTATTAATTAACAAAAGTATTAAAAAAATCAGTTCAAAAGATTTTTTGCATGAGTTAAGGCCGACTCTGAAATATTCTTCCCAGACAACATTTCTGCAATTTCTACAATTCTATCGTCGTTTGACAATAGTTTAATTTCAGAGAAAGTTGTATTTCCTTGATTGTACTTAAATACTTTATAATGCTGATTTCCTTTAGCTGCAATTTGTGGTAAATGTGTAATAGCAAAAACTTGCATTTTATCGCTCATTTTATCCATTACTTCAGCCATTTTAATTGCTATTTCTCCAGAAACTCCAGTATCAATCTCATCAAAAATTATCGTTGGCAACTTCGAATAATTGGCCAAAACAGCTTTTATCGCAAGCATTACTCTCGACAACTCTCCACCAGAAGCTACCTTTTTGATTGGTGATAAATTTGAACCTTTATTTGCTGAAAAATTTAACGAAATTAAATCAGTACCATTTTTACCAAATGAATCTAATTGAGTAAAGGCAAATTCCAATTGAGCATCAGGCATACCTAGGCTAGAAATAATTTTTCTTATTTCTTCTGCTAAACTTGGTGCTTTTTCTTTTCTTTTCTGAGAAATAGAATTAGCTAAAGAAGTTAACTTAACTTTTAATTCCTCAATTTGTTTTTCTAACTTTTGAATTTGCATATCAAATTCATCCACTTTTAAAAGCTTAGCCTCAAGATCTTCTTGAATTTTCAATAATTCTGCTACCGTATTAACTTGATGTTTTTGAAATAGCGAATATATAATTTGTAATTTATTATTTACTAAATCTAAGCGTTCTGGATTATGTTCTAATTTTTCTAAAGAAACTTCACTTTCTTTAATAATATCAAGATATTCAATAATTATACTATCTAATCTTTGAAGTAAATCTTTATATAGTTTTGAGTATGTATCAATCTTTGAAAAAGAATTTTTTGCTTCTTTTAATTGAGTTATAATTCCAATTGTTTCTTCATTAGAAAGTCCAACTATTTTAGAAAGATTTTCTTCTATTAAAGACACATTTGACAACTGTTCTACTTCTTGCTCTAATTCTTCTAATTCTCCTTCTTTTAAATTAGACTTTACTAATTCATCTAATAAAAAGGCATTATAATCATATTCTTTTACAAGTGATTCTTTGTCTGCAATAAGAATTACTAACTCTTTTTCTGATTGCTTTAATGCTTTTAAATTAACTTTATAATCACTTAATAAATCAGTTGTTTGAGTTACTAAATCCAATAAATTCAATTGAAAATCTTCATCAATTAATTCTCTTGTTTGATGTTGTGAATGAATGTCTAATAAATAGTAACCAAGTTCTTGAAGTTCGCTTAAATTAACTGGACTATCGTTTACAAAAGCTCTAGATTTACCAGAGGGTAAAATTTCTCTTCTAATTATAGTTAATTCTTCATAATCTAAATCGTTTTGTTTGAAAAAATCTTTTAGATTATAGGCAGAAATTAAAAACTCGGCTTCAATAATACATTTCTGCGAATCATCTTTTAAGGAAGATAAATCGGCTCTATTTCCTAAAACCAAACCAAGAGCGCCAAGTAAAATAGATTTACCTGCACCTGTTTCTCCTGTAATAATTGAAAACTTATCTGAAAATTGAATTTCTAAGTTCTCTATTAAAGCATAATTTTTGATTGAGAGTGATAATAACATAGTTAAATTTTTATGTTATTTAATTTTATTCCATTTAGTCGAATTTAATGGAGATATTCTATTTAAAATAGTTAAAAGTTCAGTATTGTTCATTTCAGGACCACCAGTAAAAATTGAAACAATTTCATCTGTTTTTGCATCAAAAAACATTCTTGTTAATAAAGCATTTGGTCTAATATTTTGAAGAGCCGATAATGTTTTTATTGCATTAAAAATTTCTTCTTTTCCTTTTTTTAAGTCTTCATTCATTACATCTAATCCTTTGTAATGATATTCGTAAATTGCTTTGCGATAAGGTAGATAAGTATTCGAATTCAAATCAGAAATAAGAAAATAACGATTGTTATTATTGCCCTCATTTTGTGACCATCCTTTATAACCACTAGTTTGAGCTAGCGTCATTATGTTTGAAGCAGTAGTTAAATATTTAGTTCCGCTTAATTCTGAATAACTATCTTTATCTAAACCTATAATTATATTAGCATAAAAAGCGACTAAGGAAACTAGATTTGATGTAAATGAGTTTTGGTCATATATTAACTGCTCAAATTCTAAAAACTTGAACGATACATGATTGTCATTAATATTTATTAAAGGAGAACTATATGTAGAATTATATACTGGTCGCGAAGCTTGAACTTGTAGAGTTGCTACTACAACATTAGTATTCATATTAAACTCTGAAACATTGAAAAAGAAATTACATTCAATTTTTTCTTGAGGCAAATACTTTTCATTTGTCCAGTTTGTATTATTTAATAACTCATTTACTTTAGTTTGTAAGTTTTTAAAAATTTGCGGATTAACATCAGTCATTCTTTCAGCATTAACAACAACAGTAGCTTGTAGTTCTTGTGCAGAAACAAATTTACCGAAAACAAATAGTAGAGTTATTAAAAAAATTTTATGCATTATAATGAGTTATAATTTTATTTATAATATCGATTGCAACTTCTTCTTTAGATTTTAAATTCATTGGTTCAATTGTTCCTAATTTATCGATAAAAGTAACTTTATTTGTTGGATGTCCAAAACCTGCACCTTTATCATTCAATGAATTTAGAACTATCAAATCTAAGTTTTTTTTCTCAATTTTTTGTTTTGCATGTTCAATTTCATTTTCAGTTTCTAGAGCAAAACCAATTAAGAACTGATTTTTTTTAACTTGTCCTAAAGAAGCTAAAATATCTTTTGTCTTCTCTAATTCTAAAGTTAACGTTGCATCTTTCTTTTTTATTTTCTGTGATTCAACATTTTTTGGTTTATAATCTGCCACTGCAGCTGAAGCTATAGCTACATCAACCTTATCAAAAAACTGATGACATGCTTTATACATTTCTTCTGCTGTTTCAACCCGAACGAGATTAATGCTTTTCATTTTCACATTTAAGCTTGATGGACCAGAAATTAAAATTACTTCTGCTCCCTTACTCGCGGCTTCTTCAGCAATATCAAATCCCATTTTCCCGGTAGAGCGATTGCCAATAAAACGAACAGGATCAATAGGTTCATATGTTGGACCAGCAGTAATTAAAATTGTTTTATTTCGTAAAGGTAATTTTGACAATAAATCGTCTTCAATAAAAGATACAATATTTTCTGGCTCTGCCATTCTTCCTTCACCTGATAAACCACTTGCTAATTCACCAGATTCGGCAGGAATCATAATATTACCAAATACTTTTAGTTTATGAAAACTATCTAATGTTGAAGGATGCTTGTACATATCTAAATCCATTGCTGGAGCAAAATAAATAGGACATTTTGCAGATAAATATGTTGCAATTAATAAATTATCGCAATTTCCGTTTGCCATTTTAGAAAGCGTATTGGCTGTAGCCGGAGCGATAACAATAAAATCGGCCCAAAGACCTAATTCTACATGATTATTCCAAAGTTCATTTCCCTCTTCTTCAGAATAAAATTCAGAATAGACCGGATTTTTAGATAACGTAGAAAGTGTGAGTGGTGTAATAAAATCTTTAGAAGCAGGTGTCATTACTACGCGTACATGAGCACCTGCTTTTATAAAAAGTCTTACTAAATGAGCTGTTTTATAGGCTGCAATTCCTCCAGAAACTCCGAGGATTATTTTTTTACCGTTTAAAACAGACATAGTGAAATTATTTAGCTTCTCTGTAATAAATTTTATCTTCTAACCATTCTTGCACAGCTAATGCATGAGGTTTAGGAAGTTTTTCATAAAACTTAGATACTTCAATTTGCTCTTTATTTTCGAAGATCTCTTCTAAACTATCGTTATAAGTTGCAAACTCATCTAATTTTTCAATTAACTCTTTTTTAATTTCAGAGTTAATTTGACTTGCTCTTTTAGCTATGATTGTAATTGCCTCATAAATATTTCCTGTTGGAGCTTCAATTGTCGCTTTGTTATACGTAATTGTATTAACTGGAGCAGTTGTCTTTTTTAAATCCATGATTTAATTGATATTAGTATATTGTTGTAATTCTTTATTAATGGTTGCCAACATTGCATCGGCCGTTTCTTTGAACTCAGTATCTTCTTTAAATTTAACTAAATTTCCATATAGAGTTTTAGCATAATTTAAACGCTCTTCTTTTTTTGAAGGAACACTATTTATTGCTAATTGATATGCTGAATCAAATCTATAATACAATGCTTGTTCTTTATATTTTGTTCCTGGAAAATCAATTAAAAAGTTTTCAAACGCTTTAATTGAAGCTTTATAATCAGAAATTGTATTGTATTGTTTAGCTACTTCAAAATTTTTCTTTTCTAACTTCTCGCTTAATTCTTTAACATACTCATTAGCTTTTGGCAAATATTCAGAATTTGGATAAGTATCAATAAACTTTTGTAATTTACTTAATGCTTTTTCAGTATCAACTTGATCTAAACTATAAACAGGAGAAAGATTATAAAAACATTCAGCTCCTAAAAAAGTAGCTTCTTCCCTTTTTTCACTTCTCGGATATCCTGCAATAAAACTTTCAAATTGATAACCCGCTAAGTAATACTGTTCTGTTTCGTAATATGATTTTGCATAAAAATAAAATATACGTTCAGCATTAGGCTTACCTTTCATTAGAGGAGCTATTTGCTCATACAAACGCAAAGCTTTTTTGTATTTTCCATCGTTATATTTTGTTTCTGCTACTTTAGTTTTCAAAGCAATATCTTCACTTTTTAAAGCTTTTTGATATTCACTACATGAGGTTAAAACAACCACCAAAGTCAGAATCGATATTATTTTCTTCATATATATTAAATTTTAGAAGCGCAAAAGCTTTCTAAAAAAGCAACTGCAAAAGTAGAGATTATTTAATTACAACAAAAATCTTTTTTTAAGATATTTTTTTAACAAAACTCTCAATTCTAGATGCTAGATCTTCGTTAACGTTTACTAATGGTAATCTCACTGTATTTTCAGATAAATTTAAGGTTTTAAAAATTTCTTTAATTCCAGCAGGATTTCCTTGTTCAAAAATCATATCAATAGAATCGGCAATTTTGTAATGTAAAGTATAAGCTTCGTCTACTTTGCGTTCTAATCCTAAACGCACCATTTGAGAAAATTCTTTTGGAAAACCTTCTCCAATAACTGAAATAACGCCAGCTCCACCCGCTAAAACCATAGGTAAAGTAATCATGTCGTCTCCTGAAATTACTAAGAAATCTTTAGGTTTATGTTGAATTAATTTCATTGCTTGAACAATATCACCTGTAGCTTCTTTTACACCAATTATATTACTAAAATCATTTGCTAAACGAATAATTGTTGCTGGCAACACATTACTAGCCGTTCTTCCTGGAACATTATACAATATAACAGGCACAGGAGATGCTTCCGCAATGGCTTTAAAATGCTGATAAATTCCTTCTTGAGTTGGCTTGTTATAATAAGGAGAAACTGAAAGCACTGCATCAAATGAAGACAAATCTCTAGTTTTTAATTCCTCAACAACTTTAGCAGTATTGTTTCCGCCTACTCCTAAAACTAATGGCAATCTACCCTTATTTGCATCAACAACTGTTTTTATAACTAAATCTTTTTCCTCAGCAGTTAAAGTAGCTGTTTCAGCTGTAGTACCTAAAACCACTAAATATTCAACTCCTCCTTCAGTTACAAAATCAACAATTTTTGCTAAAGCTTCTGTATCAACAGAAAAATCTTTTTTAAAAGGTGTAACAAGAGCAACCCCTGTTCCGTAGAATTTTTGCATTTTTATATTTTATTTAAAATTTTTAAATATTTGAATAATTCTTCAACAAATTCATCAATTGCATCAACATCAGATGCTATAATTAAATGATTTATTCTTTTGTCGATAGCACTGAAACCAACTTTAAAATTAGCTGCCGATTTTTTAGCCACCATATTTAACACCGCTTTAGGCTCGTCGTAATAATTTATTAATAAATCAAATTTCTTTGCTACAAAATCTTCAAGTTCTGCTTTGTTAATTTTTCCTGAAATGGTAATATTTTTTAAAGAAAAAAACGGTTCTTCAATAACTTCTTTTGCTTTTACTTTTTCTTTGAATACTAATATTGTTAGTTGTTCTTTATTAAATCCTTTTTTAAGTAAAGCTGAAATTAATTTATCTTTATTAGTAAAATATGTTTCATCTACAATGATCCCAATGGTTTCAACTTTGTCATTAGAATCGTTTAACCGATAACTTAATAACCTTTTGTTAACTATTTTTTTTAGAAAAAATTCCTTAAATATTTTTGAAAACATAGTACTTTTGCGAATAGTACAAAATTATAATTTAAAATGTTTTTTTACATGGTAAAAATAAAAAAGAATATTACGATAAATGTTTATTTTGTTTTTTTATTAACATTTTTGTCATTTACATCGTGCAAGACAAAAGAAAATGTTATTTATGAAATAAAAACCTCTAAAATTCCAATTGAAAACACAATTATTGGTGACAATAATTTAGAAAAATATATTCTTCCTTATCGCGAAAACATTACCAAGGATTTAAGTAGTGTTTTAGCTTACAATCCTGTTGATCAAGATAAAAGCAAAGGAAAATGGGAAACTAATATTGGAAATTTATTTGCAGAATCAACATTCGAACTAGCAAACCCGGTTTTTAAAAATAGGACAGGTAAAGATATCGATATTTGTTTACTTAATCATGGTGGCATTAGATCAATAATTCCAAAGGGTGATGTAACTACCAAAACTGCTTACGATATTATGCCTTTTGAAAACAGTGTCATTGTTGTAGCCTTAACTGGTGATAAAATTATTGATTTAGCCAAATATATCATTAAAGAAAGAAAACCTCATCCGCTTTTTGGTTTAACTATTTACACAAAAGACAATCAAGTTCTTGTAGATAAAATTCTTGTAAATGATAAACCTATAGAAGTTTCTAAGATATATTATGTTGCTACATCTGATTATTTAGCAAATGGCGGTGACAATATGAATTTCTTTACTTCAAGTAACAAAAAATATGACATTGATTATAAATTGAGAAATCTATTTATTGATTATTTCAAAAAAATAGATACAATACCTAATATTACAACTAAACATATAATTGAGGAATAATGAAAAGGAGAGATTTTATACAGAAAACAGTTACTACTACCGCATTATTGTCGGTTGGTGGTTTTACTCTATCTAGTTTTTCAAATTTAGAAACTAAAAAATTAACAATACTTCATACAAACGATACGCATAGTCATATAGATCCATTTGAATCGACTCATTCTAAATATCCAGGAATGGGAGGCGTTTCTAAAAGAGCTAAAGTTATTGAACAAATAAGAGCCGAAGAAAAAAATGTCTTATTACTTGATGCTGGAGATATTTTTCAGGGAACCCCCTACTTTAACTACTATGGAGGCGAACTTGAATTTAAATTAATGAGCATGTTACAATATGATGTTGCTACTATGGGAAATCATGATTTTGATAATGGCATAGATGGTTTTTATGCTCAACTTCCACATGCAAAATTCGATTTCGTTTCAGCTAATTATGATTTTAAAAACACTATTTTACATGACATTGTAAAACCATACAAAATCATTATAAAAGACGGAATAAAAATAGGAATTTTCGGTTTAGGAGTAGAATTAGCTGGATTAGTGGATAAAAAACTTTACAAGGAAACTGTTTACAACAATCCTATAGAAATTGCAACAGATGTTGTAAAGAACTTAAAAGAAGTAGAAAAATGCGATGTGGTAATTTGTTTATCTCATTTAGGATATCAATATAAAAACGAACCTGAAAAAGTTAGTGACCTAGTTTTAGCTCAAAAAACAAAAAACATCGACCTAATTATTGGTGGACATACACATACTTTCCTTGACAAACCAACTTTAGTTAAAAATTTAGATGATAAAGATGTTATTGTTAATCAAGTGGGTTGTTATGGAATAAATTTAGGTAGAATTGATTTTTATTTCACTAACGAAAAAAAGAGTAACGCAGTTAACCGAAATATAATTATCTAATCGACAATATTACTTTTCTCAATATCTCTTGCTAAAAAATATTTAATAAGAAAGTAATAACAAGGAATCTCGACAAGACAAGAAAAATAATTTAAGTTAGGTGCTTTATAGTAGTAAACATTTATAACTGAGGTTAAATCAGACAAAAGCAACGATAACATTGTTAATAATAAAAATTTTGCACTTGACGTTTTAAATTTAAAATAATTATACAAGCTAAAAACTAAAACACTTAAGAATACTATAATATAATTTACAATAAAATAGTAACTATGAAAAGTATGCTTTACTACACACAAAGAAACTATTTTTAAAACAAAAGCAGCAAAAATATTAAAGTTCCAAAAAACTCCAAGTCGCTTTTCGATTTGAACTTGTTTATGCAAAACTTTTGAGTCTATTAATATTAAATATAAGAACAGAAACAATACTACCATATAAAGAAATAATGCCAATTGGTAAAAAATTGTTTCTTGTAACAAATTAGCATTATCAGCAATAAACAACAATGCTATTATAAAAAAATGAAGTTTATTCTTTCTATTTTTTTGCGCGGTAAAAAAATAATAAAAAGAAATTGACGCTAAAATCATTGGCTTAAATATAAGCGCAACTTCTTTATCTATATTTATTTTAAAAAAGTATAAGTATAATATATAGGCTACAAAATATAAAACTAATGCCGGATCATTCAATTTCATTTTTACTTTTTCATGTTTACTATAAAATATCTGCTGTAAAAGAAATAAGATACTGTTTGACTTAATGCATTTATAAATTTAAATACAGATAATTCAACTAAATTTTTATTTAGTATATAAAACATATCTGAAATAATAAACGAAGCTACAGCCAAAGATAAAAACAACCCTGATTGTCCATTTTCATTTAAGTACAAAACAGAAGATAAAATTCCCATAAAAACTAGTTGTAAACCAAAAACCAAATATATATAATATTCAAATTTAGTATCGAGCTCTACATTATTTAAAACCATCAACATTAAAACCACCATTATAATTGTCATTAATAAATGACTAAAATTAAAGAAATCAATTCTCTTGTAAACATTAATTTCCTTTAATCTCTTTACCAAAATATACAGCACAAAAAAATATGGAATTGAAAAACTTACTAAACCAATTTCGTGCAAACTCGGATTTTCATTTAATGATATAACATCACCTACATAAAAAAACAAAATTGAAAACAAAAACAAGTAATTTGTTTTAACTTGATTAGTTAAAAAATAATATAAAACTATAGCAGGAATTATAAATGGCTTCGAATAAAATGCTAGAGCTTCAAAATTAAAAATAACCGAAACCAAAAATATAACCGAAAATAAAACGTAAAAACTTAAATTCTGTAATTGTTTACTCATTTAAAAGTTCATTAAATTGATACTCATCTATTATTGAAATTCCTAACTTTATTGCTTTTTCTAATTTAGAAGGTCCCATATTTGCTCCAGCAACAACATAATTTGTTTTAGATGAAATTGAACTTCCTACTTTTCCACCATTTTCTTCAATAACCTTCTTTAAATCGTCTCTAGAATAGGTTTCAAAAACACCCGAGACTACAAAAATATTCCCTTCTAATTTATTTGAAACTGAAATTGATTTACTTTCATCTATTGCTAACTGAACTCCATATTCTTTCAATCTATTAATTAAAATAACATTATTGGGGTTTTCAAAAAACTGCACCACACTTTGCGCAATTTTTTCACCAATTTCGTCCACTAAAACTAAATCTAATAATGAAGCATGAGCAATAGCATCAATATTTTTATAATGCTTTGCTAATTTTTTAGCCACTGTTTCACCCACATAACGAATTCCCAAAGCATACAAAACTCTTTCAAACGGAATTTCTTTTGATTTTTCAATTCCATTAATTAAATTTTCTGCCGATTTCTCAGCCATACGTTCTAAAGGAACAATTTGTTCTTTTTTAAGTTCGTATAAATCTGCATAATTTTCAATTAAACCATTATTATATAGTAAAGCTACTGTTTCGCCACCTAAACCTTCAATATCCATGGCTTTTCGTGTAATAAAATGCTGCACACGACCTATAATTTGTGGCGGACAACCATAAAAATTTGGACAATAATGTTGCGCTTCGCCTTCGTTACGAACTAACTCGGTATTACATTCGGGGCAATTTGTGATATAAACTGTTTTTTCAGAATCAGTTTTTCTTTGTGTAAAATCAACACCAACAATCTTTGGAATAATTTCTCCTCCTTTTTCTACAAAAACAGTATCATGAACTCTAATATCAAGTTTTTCAATTTGATCGGCATTATGTAAAGAAGCACGTTTTACAATGGTTCCTGCCAGTTGTACCGGCTTTAAATTAGCAACTGGAGTTATAGCTCCTGTTCTACCAACTTGATAAGAAATTGATTCTAAAGTTGTAACCGCTTGTTCCGCTTTGAATTTGTAAGCTATTGCCCAACGTGGTGATTTTGCCGTGTAACCTAATTCTTCTTGATATTGTATTTGATTTACTTTAACCACCACTCCATCAGTTTCATAAGGTAAATCATGACGGTGTGTGTCCCAATAATTAATAAACTCAAAAACTTCTTCAATAGATTTTGCTAATTGAGATTGTTTTGGCACTTTGAAACCCCAATCACGAGCTTTTTGTAAACCTTCGAATTGGCTTTGTATGGGCAAATTATTTCCAACTAAGGAATACAATAAACAATCTAATGGTCGTTTTGCTACTTCTGCACTATCTTGTAATTTTAAACTTCCCGAAGCTGTATTTCTTGGATTCGAATAAGGTGTTTCACCAATTTCAATCAAATCTTGATTCATTTTTTCAAAACCAGCTAACGGCAAAATGATTTCTCCTCTAATTTCAAACTTTTCAGGAAAATCACCTTTAAGCTTAATGGGAACCGATTTAATTGTTTTTACATTATTAGTAACATCATCTCCTTGAAAACCATCACCTCTTGTTACAGCACGCTTTAATTTTCCATTTTCATACAAAATACTAATAGAGGCTCCATCATACTTTAATTCACACGTAAATTCTAGTGGAACATCTCCCAATATTTTTTGACAACGTGTAACCCAATCAGTTAAATCTTCTTGCGAATAGGAATTGTCTAACGAAAACATTCTGTATTCATGAGCAACTGTCTCAAAGTTTTTCGTTACCGTTCCACCTACTCGTTGTGTAGGCGAATTTTCATCAAAATACTCTGGATGTTTACTCTCTAAATCTTGCAGTTGTTTAAGTTTTTGATCAAACTCAAAATCAGAAATGGTAGGATTATCTAAAACATAATAATTATAATTATGCAAATTTAATTCTTCTCGTAATGCTTTAATTGTAGCTAAAACATCCATAAAATATTATTGATTTAAAAGTATTTCTAATTTACTGTATAATTCTCCTTTACTTATTAGTCCACCTTGTTTGATAATTTCAAATAAAGCTTCGTTTCTATTATTTGAAATATCCTTTTTGCCTTTTTGAATTACAACCTCATCTGAACTAAGATTTTCACTTAACCAGTTAATTCCTTCTTTTGTTAAAAAATCAACTTTAGAGTTCACACTATTAATAACATAAGAAAGTACAACGTCATCAAAACATTTAAACAAGAAAATATAATCATTTGAAAAATGGTCTATAAAACGAACATTTGTTAAAGCTCTTTCCCAAATCATGTCTGAGAAAACATCTATTTCTTGTAACGCAACTTGCGGTTTATTCTCTTTAAGATCGTCCCATTCTTGTTTATCAATAGTTTGTGTTGCTAAAAAAGTGATGAACTCAGGGTGGAGTTCTTCGAGTTGTTCTTTGGTTAAACGTGCATACTTCATATCGTAAATATAAAAAAAGCCCTTCAAATAAATGAAGGGCTCAAAATATTTTTTTTAAAACTTAAAATTAAGCTTTTTCTCCTACTACTTCGTAAGGTAATTCAACGATAACTTCTCTGTGTAATCTTACAGATGCAGTATACTTACCAACTCTTTTGATTAAACCACTAGTAATAAATTTTTTCTCGATTGAGTGACCATTGCTTTCTAAAGCAGCAGCAATATCAGCGCTAGAAACTGAACCGAATAATTTATCACCACCAGCTTTAGCAGTAATTTTAATTTCAAGAGCTTTGATCGCTTCAGCTAATGATTTAGCGTCTGCAACTAATTTAGCTTCTTTATGTGCTTTTTGTCTTAGGTTTTCAGCTAAAACTTTTTTAGCAGAAGATGTTGCTAATACAGCAAAACCTTGAGGAATTAGGTAATTACGACCGTAACCATTTTTTACAGTTACAACATCATCTTTAAAACCTAAATTTTGAACATCTTTTTTTAAGATAATTTCCATGTTGTTGTCCTTTTGAATTAGAAGTTAGGTTCTACATAAGCAGAAACCAACAACTAGAGTTTACATATTATTTTAATAAATCCGCTACGTATGGCATTAAAGCTAAATGACGAGCTCTTTTGATAGCTACAGAAACTTTTCTTTGGTATTTTAAAGAAGTTCCAGTTAAACGACGAGGTAAAATTTTACCTTGCTCATTAACGAATTTCAATAAGAAATCAGGATCTTTATAATCTACATATTTGATACCTGATTTTTTGAAACGACAATATTTCTTTTGTTTGTTTGTTTCAATATTTAATGGAGTTAGATATCTGATATCTCCCTCTTTTTTTCCTTTTGCAGATTGTTCTAAAGTTGACATAATTAGTTTGATTTAGATTTTAACTTCTCTCTTCTTCTTTCAGCCCAAGCTACAGCATGTTTGTCTAAAGACACTGTTAAGAAACGCATAACTCTTTCATCACGACGGAATTCTGTATCCAATGAAGCGATTACTTCTCCAGTTGCTTCAAATTGAAATAAGTGATAAAAACCAGATTTTTTGTGTTGAATTTCGTAAGCCATCTTTTTCAAACCCCAATCTTCTTTAGTAACCATCTTAGCCCCTTTTGAAGTAAGAAAATCTTCAAACTTGCTTACTGTTTCCTTTACCTGTTGTTCAGATAAAACGGGATTTAAGATGAAAACAGTTTCATAATTGTTCATAATAAATGTATTTTATATTTAAAAGTGGGTGCAAAAGTAATGCTTTTAAATGAAACTTCAAATAGGCAGTATATTTTTTATAAAAAAAATCGATAAAGTGTTGTATTGTAATATGATTTTGACGTATATTTAAAAAAATTATTCGCCTATGAAACTAAACTGTATAGTCGTTGATGATAGCGCGATACAACGAATGACTATAACGAAACTAGTCAACGAGTCTCCAAACCTTCATTTAGTTGGAGATTATGCCAATGCTCTTGAAGCAAAAAAATGTATCAATCATCACGAAGTAGATTTAATTTTTCTAGACATTGAAATGCCTTTGATTAATGGGTTTGATCTTCTTGACGGAATGAAAGTTAAGCCTCAAATTATTTTTATTACTTCAAAAGCAGACTATGCCGTTAAAGCCTTTGACTATGAAGCAACCGACTTTTTACAAAAACCAATTTCTAAAGAACGTTTTTTAAAAGCAGTAAAAAAAGCTCTTGAATTACACCAACTAAGAAATGATTCTAGTGAAAATTTAGGCGAGGCTATCATTATTAAAAGCAGATGAAAATCACTTAGTTTTATCTACAATGAAATCTTTTGAAAGCGAACTTCCACAAGGTAAATTCGTTAGAGTTCACAAATCTTACATTGTTAATGTAGAACGAGTTGAAAAGTTTAACAGTAAATTTGCCGAAATAGGAAATACAAAAATTCCTATTAGTAGAAATAAAAAAGATGTTATATCTGAAGCTATAAGTCAGCTTTAATAAAAATCGACATTTGCAGCATATTTTATGCTTCTATATTGCGCAACAGCATCAAAACTATTCAATATTTTTTGAATAGTTTTTTTTGTTTTTCCTAAATGTGCATCGACTGGAATTTTAATCATAATGGTTCTAATGTATTCATTACGAATTCTATTAACCGCTGGCTCTTCTGGTCCTAAAACAGGTAAGTTTAATTGCTGCTTTAAAACATTATACATCCATAACGAACCTTCTTTTAGTTTGTCAAAATCGCGATTTTTTAAAGTAATTTTTATCAATCGGTAGTATGGAGGATATTTAAAATTAAAGCGATCATAAATTTGTTCTTTATACATTCCTAAGAAATTATTACTCAAAACTTGCTGTAAAGTGTTATGATAAGGATTAAACGTTTGGATGACAACTTTTCCTTTTTTCTCTTTTCTTCCTGCCCTACCTGCAACTTGGGTTAATAACTGAAATGCTCTTTCATAAGCTCTAAAATTAGGCTGATTTAATAAATTATCAGCATTGAGTATTCCTACCAAAGTAACATTATCAAAATGCAAACCTTTAGCTAACATTTGCGTTCCAACCAAAACGTCAAACTCTTGGTTTTTAAAAGCATCAATAATTCTTTCATAACCAAATTTTCCTTTGGTAGTATCTTGGTCCATACGACCAATTTTCTTATCTGGGAACAATTGCTTTAGTTCTTCTTCTACTTGTTCGGTTCCAAAACCTTTGGTTGACAAATCTACAGAATTACAGCTATGACAATGCAACGGAACCGCCATTGTATAACCACAATAATGACACTTTAAATGATTTTTAAACTTATAAAACGTTAAACTAACGTCGCAACTTGGACAATGAGGAACATGACCACATGTTAAACATTCTAAAAAAGAAGAAAAACCCCTTCTATTTTGAAATAAAATAACTTGCTCATTTTTAGCTAGGGTTTGCGTTATATTTTCTAATAAAACATCAGAAAAATGTCCGGACATTCTTTTTCTAAAATATTTATCTTTAATATCTACAAGTTCAATATCGGGTAACACAACATTTCCATACCGTTCTGTTAAAGTTACCAATTGATATTTCCCTTTTGTAATATTAAAATAAGTTTCCAGGCTTGGCGTTGCACTCCCTAATAATACTTTTGCGTTATGCTGTTTTGCTAAAACAATTGCTGCATCGCGTGCATGATATCTTGGTGCAGGATCTTGCTGCTTAAATGTAGGTTCGTGTTCTTCATCAACAACTATTAATCCTAATTTTGAAAAAGGCAAAAACAGAGCACTTCGAACACCAATGACTACTTTTGCATTTTCAGAATTTTCCAAAAGTCTATTCCAAACCTCAATACGTTCATTATTTGTATATTTTGAATGAAAAACTGAAACTTGATTTCCGAAATAATCCGTTAAGCGTTGTACTAATTGTGTTGTTAATGCAATTTCGGGTAATAAAAACAAAACTTGTTTGTCTTCTTTAACAAACTCTTCAATTAATTTAATATAGATTTCTGTTTTACCTGAAGCCGTAACACCGTGCAACAAAGTAACATTAGAGTTTGAGAAACCTTCTTTTATTTCGTTAAATGCTACTTGTTGTGCTTTACTTAAATGTATCGTATAGTCTTCGTCTTTATCATCAAAAGAAACCCTATCTTGACTTAAATAGTATTCTTCAAAAATTTCTTTATCAACTAAAGCTTTCAAAACAGCATTTGAAACATTTGAATACTCAAGTAATTCTTTAACGGGAATCGGTTTTTTTTCAATTGCTACCAACTGAAAGTATTGCAAAACTAATTCGCGTTGCTTTTTTGCATTACTTAAAATTCCCAACAATTCAGAAAGTCGTTCTTGATTTGAAAATTCATCGTGAAGTTTTACATAACGTACAAGTTTTGGCTTATAACTTTCTTTTATTTCTTCTTGTAAGACAATCAATCTATTGCTTAGCATTTTATTCAAAACAGGCAGAACTGTTTTTTTGCCTAATATTTTTATTACATCATTTACTGTAATACTTGAATTATTTTCTAGAGCTTCTAAAATTAAAAACTCGTCATCTCGTACCTCATCCCTATTTACTTCATCTTTACTAGAAGAAATTATAGTTTCGCTTTCCAAAACAAAACCCGTAGGCAATGCCGATCTGAATACTTCTCCCAAAGAACACATATAGTAAGATGCAATCCACTCCCAATGTTTTATTTGTATATCATTTACTATGGGTTTATCGTCTAAAATTTGATGAATTTCTTTAGGTTGATAAAGTTGGGGTAAATTGTGATGTTTTGATAAAACTAAAGCTGTATAAATTTTTGTTTTACCAAATGGAACAGCAACTCGCATACCAATTTGAACATAGTCAAATTCGGCTTCGGAAACTTGATAAGTAAAAGTTTTGGCTACAGCCAAAGGCAAAACTACCTCAATAAAATACAGCATGAAGCAAATATAATTCTTAAAGATGAAAGAGAAAAGAGAAAAAAGAAAAGACTAAAAAAGCGTTCCTTTTGAGAACGCTTTTTTATAAAATATTAGAAAAATTATTTACCTAACATAGCCTCTTTTAAATCTTTATCGGCTGGTTTGTTTGACAACCAAATTCCGAAAAGTGCTTTTTTGAAATCAGCTCCTTCAATAGAACCTTTTTTAACACCATTTTTAAAAACCACTACTCCAGTTCCTGGAACATTTGAAATAATAAATTCGTCTCCTTTTTTAATTTCTTCTTTAAAGAACGTTTTAAACTTGTCGATTTTTGCTTTTAACGGAGCTGTTTTTCCTCCAGTTGAGTTTTCAAATCCTTCGTTTACTGCATTAATCATTTTTTCAGAAGTAATCATTCCCGAAACGATGTCTAATTTAATAGCAGCAGCATCAGCGCTTGCCATAATATCCGCAGCATTTGAAGATTTTTTTGGTAAATACAAAGAACCTACATATAAATCTATCCACATTTTTTCTCTAATTCCAGCGCCATTTAAAACCAAATCATTTCCTTCTACTACTAAAGTATTATTCAGCTTTACTCCAGATACAACTTTTTGAGCATTAACGGAATACACGGTCGAAATCAATAGCAAAACAGCTAGTAAAATTTGTCTTTTCATAATTTTTTAGATTAATTTTTGTTAAATATATAAATTTTTTCTTTTCAATCTGTTAATGGTAGCATTTAATTCGAAACCTAATAAAAGCACCATACAGTTAATCCATATATAAAACATTAATACAAGAAGCGTACCAATTGATCCGTATAATTCATTATAACGAGCAAATTTTTCAACGTAAATACCAAATATATAGGAAGATAAGATAATTAATATTGTTGTTAAAACCGCTCCATAACTAATGAAAGTTATGTTTGAAGTTTCTTTGGTTCCGTATTTGTACAAAATTGATGTGGTAATCAAAATCATTAAAATAACAAACAAATATCTTCCCCACTCTATTAAATAAACATCGTTTGTTATGAATCCTTTACTCATTATTTTTTGTATAAGTACCTCAAAGAAAACAATAGCTACGACAGTAATTATCAATATTAAGGAAAGAGCAATTGATATGGCTAATGCAATAAAATATTGTCTAAAAAAACCACGCGTTATGGTAATGTGTTCAGACATTTCAAATCCGCCTAAAATAGCATTTATTCCATTTGTCATTAAAAAAATAGACAATATAAAACCCGAAGAAAGCAATCCTTTATAACTGTTATTTAAAATATCGGTTATAATAGTTTGAATAGCTTCAAAAGTATTGGGCGGAACATTTTGAGAAACAAACTCTAAAAAGTCGTCTTGAAAATTATTTATTGGAATATAAGGAATAAGGTTCAAGATAAAAAGAGCAAAAGGGAACAAAGCCATAAAAAAACTAAATGCGATGGCACTAGCTCTATAAGAAAACGCTCCTTTCAGAATTCCCATTACATACATTTCTAAAATATCGTAAAGCGAAAGTCCTTCAAGAGATTTTAAAGTAATTTTCTTTGCTATTAAAACTAGTTGTTTTACAACTGGAATTTTGTTTAGTTTCTCTTCTATTAGTTCCGACATCGATTAAATCGCTTTTAAACTTAAATCCATATTATAAACAGAATGTGTTAAAGCGCCTGATGAAATATAATTAACGCCACACTCAGCATATTTTCTTATAGTTTCCTCATTAATTCCACCAGAAGATTCTGTTAAAGATTGTGTTCCAATTAAATGAACTGCTTCTTTTGTCATTTCATAATCGAAATTATCTAATAGAATTCTATAAACACCACCAGATTGCAAAATTTCTTTTACTTCCTCTAAATCACGAGCTTCAACAATTATTTTTAGGTCTTTATTGTTCTCTTTTAAATAATTTTTAGTTTTTTCAATGGCTTTAGTAATTCCTCCAGCAAAATCGATATGGTTGTCTTTTAGCATTATCATATCATATAGAGCAAATCGATGATTTTCTCCACCACCTATTTTAACAGCCCATTTTTCTAAAGCTCTGATACCTGGGGTTGTTTTACGAGTATCTAAAATTTTAGTATCTGTTCCTTCTAATAAATCAACGTAAAATTTTGTTTTAGTTGCAATAGCACTCATGCGTTGCATGGCATTTAAAACTAAACGTTCTGCTTTTAAAATAGATTGCGAACGACCGTGAACATGAAAAGCAACATCTCCATAAACTACTTCTTGACCATCGTTAATAAAAGTATCCACTTTCATTTCTGGGTCAACATATTTAAAAACCATTTTAGCAAACTCAACACCAGCAATAATACCGTTATCTTTTACCAATAACTTTGCGCTACCTTGTGCATTTTCAGGAATACATGCTAAAGAACTATGGTCTCCATCTCCTACATCTTCTCTAATAGCATTTTTTATAATTATATCTAACTCTTCTTGAAATTGTGCTTCTGAAATCATATTATTTTTTTATTCTAATGCTAAGGTAGGAATTCAAAATAGATTTAAAAAACTTGTATAAAAAAATCCCGAATTTCTTCGGGATTAAATCATTTGGATAGGAACGATTTTTATTTATAAACCGATTCTTTTTTGAAATGCTTTGTTAGCAAATAATAGAAAACTGCTCTGTATTTATTTTTGTTAGATTTGCCATATTGATCAATAACAGCTGCAATCGCTTTATCTAATTCTGGGCCATCTTTTAAACCAAGTTTTTTAATAAGGAAATTATTTTTAACTGTAGCTAATTCTTTTTCATCAGAACCAGAAACTGTAGATGAATCTGCATTATAAATTGAAGGACCACAACCAATAGTAACTTTAGTTAATAAATCCATATCTGCAGTTACTCCGCATTTATCTTTTAAATCGGCTGCATATTTTGTAATTAATTCGTCTCTTTTACTCATAATTGTACTTTTTAATTGTTATTATTTTACCAAATGTACAATTTTTTAATTAAATAAATACATGATATTTGTCAGAAATTAAATTTTCATAACAATTTATTAAAGTATTCTTTCAAAACTTTATCGTTTATTTTTTCTGGAGTAAAAATTTCTAATAAACTAGGACTCTCGTTATTAGAAATTAACTTCTCAAAACTCTTTTCTAATTCAATTTCATTTGTAGCGGTTAAGTAATCAAATCCGTACATTTTACATAAATACTTGGCATTTAATTGATGAGAGGTTTCAAAATAAGTGTTAAATGTTTCCGTTTCTTTATGTCCAGGCAAAATTCTAAAAATTCCACCCCCAGCATTATTGACTAAAATAATTTTAAAATTCTTTGGAACATAATTATTCCACAAAGCATTACTATCATAAAAGAAACTGATATCTCCAGTAATTAGAACTGTTGGTTTTTTATGAATCACTGAAGCACCAATTGCGGTAGATGTTGAACCGTCTATTCCACTAGTTCCTCGATTGCAAAATACTTCAATTGATTGATTTAAATCTACTAACTGTAAATAACGTATAGCCGAACTGTTACTAATTTGTAATTGAATATTATTTGGTAAATTTTGAGCAATAAAATCAAAAACTTTAAAATCTGAAAATGGAATATTTTTTACAAACTCTTTTTGTTTTAAAGTTCTAAATTGAATCAAATCTTTTATCCATTTTTTATATTCGCTTTTAATTTGCACTTCAGTTTTATAAACTTCATTAAAAAATAATTCTGGTGTAGTTTTAAAATGTTTGGTTAAAGAACCATAAGTATCGTAAGCTCTTAATAAATCGATATGCCAATGATTTTGAGGTTTATATTTTCTTAAAAAAGCTTTAACTCTTTTAGAAACCACCATTCCGCCAAATGTTACCAACAAATCGGGTTGAAGATTTTTAAAATCATCTTCATTGAAAGGTGTAATGATAGTATCGATATTACTAACAAAATTCTCATGACAAAAATTAGAGGTTTTCTCTGTAAAAACAACAACACTTTCATCACTAGCTAATGCGGAAATAATTTCAGCCGATATAGTTTTAGGAAAAAGTTCACCAACAAGTATTAACTTCTTTTTAGCCTTATTCCAAACAGCTATAGTTTCATTATTTATTGTTTCAAACTTAGGTTTAGATTCTACAATTTCACTATTTGGATTTACAGAACAACAATCTTCCGTTTCATACAAAGGTTCTTCAAATGGAACATTTATATGTACAGGCCCTTTTTCGGTTTTAGAAATAGTAATAGCTTTTTGAATTAAGAAATCATTTTCTTTAGATGCATTTTCGGAAAGATTAGCATTAAATAGAATATGATTTGCATAAACATTTTCTTGTCTAATGGTTTGTCCGTCTCCAATATCAATTTTATCATGTGGACGATCTGCAGAAATAACCACTAATGGAATTTGACTATAAAAAGCTTCCGAAACTGCTGGATAATAGTTCAACAACGCCGAACCCGAGGTACAAACAACTGCTGTTGGTTCTCGTAATTGCTGTGCAATACCCAATGCAAAAAATGCAGCACAACGCTCATCTACAATACTATAACATTTAAAATTAGGATTATTTGAAAAACCAATTGTTAAGGGTGCGTTTCGAGAACCTGGAGAAATTATAATGTGCTTAATTCCTTGTAAACGACAAATTTCAATTACACTTTGAGCTAAAGGAATTTTAGGATAAATCATGTTTTTTTATTTCTTAGAACAAAGATACAAAGTAACAAAGGTTTTAGTATTTTTACTTCATAAAATTTTAAAAAATGTCAATTAAAATTCGTGAATATAAAGAAGATGATTGCAGTGCCATTTTAGATATTATCAATTACAATATTCTAAATTCGACAGCTTTATATGATTACAAACCAAGAAATCTTGAAACTCAATTGGCAATTTTTAAGGACAAATTAGA
>JACXVH010000018.1 GCA_014763515.1 Flavobacteriaceae bacterium | reverse complement strand
TTTAATTCTGCTTTTGCTTCTGCTAAATCATTTAAAATCAAAACGCCTTTCCCTGCAGCCAAACCGTCTGCTTTTAAAACATAAGGTGCATTTAAAGTTTCTAGAAAAGCATATCCTTTTTCAACTGTTTCGGCTGTAAAACTTTCATAACGGGCTGTGGGAATATTGTGCTTCACCAAAAATTCTTTGGCAAATTCTTTACTTCCTTCTAATTGCGCGCCGTATTTTGAAGGTCCAATTATTGGAATTGAAGCTAATTCGGCATCATTTTTAAAAAAATCATACACTCCATTTACCAAAGGATCTTCCGGTCCTACCACTACCATTTCGATCTTTTCTGTTAAAACAAATTCTTTTACTGATTCAAAATCATTTGGATTAAGCGCTACGTTTTTAGCTATTTGTGCTGTTCCTGCATTTCCTGGAGCCACAAAAAGTTGACTACATTTATCGCTTTGTAACATTTTCCAAGCTAATGCATGCTCGCGACCGCCAGAACCTAAAAGAAGAATATTCATGTTGTTGTGTTGTTTTTAATCTGAATGTTTTCAGATAGTGTTGTTAATTATCTGCAAAAATACATTTTCTAAAGAAGAAAGAGAAAAGATTTTTTTTGCCATAATTTTTATATTTTTGAACAAACCCAAAGCAATGCTGAAACTATTTGATCTAAGCTTACAATTAAACGGCTTTCCTATTGCCAAAGCAAAAAAAGAATTTGCATCATTTGTTACAGTTTCAGCAACTAATTATCCTAAATTTTTAGAACAGCGCAAGCAAGCCATTGTTGAATTTCATTTAAAAAACAATGCCTTTTATAGAGATTTAGTGAGTTCGGAAACTTTTACTTCTTGGAACAATTTACCAGTTATAACCAAAAAACATCTGCAAAAACCTTTATCAGAAAGACTTTCGGATGGTTATCCTGAAAAAGATGTTTTCGTGAATAAAACATCTGGTTCAAGTGGTGATCCTTTTGTTTTTGCAAAAGACAAACATGCACATGCTTTAACTTGGGCCTCAAATATCTACCGCTTTGGTTGGTTTGGTGTTGATTTTAATTCGTCGTTTCAAGCACGATTTTACGGCATTCCCTTGGATAAAGTAGGGTATTATAAAGAACGTTTTAAAGATTTCTTGAGTCATCGTTATCGCTTTCCTATTTTTGATTTATCGGATAAAGTTTTAGAAGGCGTTTTGGGACATTTTAAATCCAAAAAGTTTGATTATATCAACGGATATACGAGTTCAATTGTTTTGTTTGCCAAGTTTTTACAACAACGCAATATTATACTAAAAGATATTTGTCCGACTTTAAAAGTTTGTATGGTGACTTCGGAAATGTTGTTTGAAGAAGATAAAAAATTGCTAGAAACCTATTTAGGCATTCCTATTGTGAACGAATATGGCGCTTCGGAATTGGATTTAATTGCGTTTCAAAATCCGCTTGGCGAATGGCAAGTGAATAGTGAAACCTTATTCGTAGAAATTTTAGACGAAAATAACCAACCGGTTCCACTTGGTACGGAAGGAAAAGTAGTGATTACTTCGTTAGACAATAAAGCCCATCCATTTATTCGTTATGAAATTGGTGACGTGGGAATTTTGGACGAAAAAAGCACCGCTAAAAAACCAATTTTAAAAAAATTAGTCGGAAGAACCAGTGATGTCGCGCTACTTCCTAGCGGAAAAAAATCGCCCGGATTGACTTTTTACTACGTAACCAAAAGTATTATTGAAGATGATGGCAATGTAAAAGAATTTATTGTACGTCAAAAAACTTTGGATTCTTTCGAAATAGATTATGTAAGCGAAAGCGAATTGATGTTAGAACAAATTGCCGAAATTGAAAAAGCCATTGCCAAATACTTGGAACCTGGATTGCATTTTACCTACAACAGAAAAGACGTTTTGAAACGTACAGCACGAGGAAAACTGAAACAGTTTCAATCGGATTTATAGTTAGATTTTTTTGTAAAACGCGGTTTAATCAACAATTGGTGAACCAAAAACAAAGCTGTATTAAAAGCTGCTTTTAACAGATTGTTGCCGTGAAAATTTCGGTAGATCACATAATTGTATTGAATCAATTTCACTTTAGAAGATGAAACCGAATTTTTTCGTACGCGATAAAAAGCCAAACTTTCTGGAACTGGTCTTACTGTTTTAATCTTTTGAACCAACGTGAGCCACAAAATCCAGTCTTGACGTTTTTTGATACTTGAAATGGGAATTTTACCAAAAAAATCTACCGAATAAATTCCAGTTAAGTTTCCAATCCAATTGCAGTAAAACAATTGATTATACGAAACTTCTAAAGGAGCCGTAATTTGTTTGTGTAAACTCTTGCCCTCTTCATCTATTTGTTCGTAAAAAGAAAAAGTAATCGGAAGGTTTTCATCTTCCATAAATTGCAATTGTTTAGCCAACTTTTGGGGTTTCCATAAATCATCTGCATCGAGAAAAGCGATGAAATTTCCTTGTGCTTGTTGAATGGCAAAATTTCGTGCTACTCCTGGTCCGGAATTTCTTTCTAATTGGAAAATTTTAATTCGGGAATCTTGGTTGGCAAAAACTTGAAGAATATCAAAAGTAGTATCTGACGAACAATCGTCAACTATAACTAATTCCCAGTTTTGATGGGTTTGTCTTAAAACTGATTCAATAGTTTGAGCAATATATTTTGCCGAGTTATAAGTTGGCGTTATGATAGAAACTAAATCATTCATTAATATGCCTTTTCTTCTCCTTTGAAGATGTTAACTACTGTAAGTACAATAATCTTTAAATCAAGGAAAAATGACCAGTTTTCGATGTAAAATAAATCAAATTTAATTCTATTTACCATATCATCGTCTGTCTCAATTTCTCCTCTGTAACCCTTTACTTGTGCTAGACCCGTAATACCTGGTTTTACATGATGACGAACCATATATTTTTTAATTCTAGTTCCATATGTTTTGTTTTGAGACCACAAATGCGGACGTGGCCCAACTATTGACATATCGCCTAATAAAACATTGAAAAATTGAGGAAGTTCATCAATACTCGTTTTTCTTATAAATCTACCTATTTTAGTTACTCTAGGATCGTTTCTTGATGCTTCAGTTTCAGTTGTTTGATTCAATTTCATTGATCTAAATTTATAACAAATAAACTCTTTTTCATTTAATCCTGGTCTACTTTGCTTGAAAAAAATAGAACCTTTAGATTCAAATTTAATTAATAACCCTAGTAAAGGTGTTAACCAAGATAGTATTAGAATGATTACTACAGACGAAAAAAGAATATCAAAAAACCTTTTAAATATTTTAACATAATAATTATCTAAAGGTGATTTTTCTAATGATAATACGGGAAATAATTCGTAATGATTAATTTTTAAATTTTTAGAAAAAATGAGTTTAGAATCTGGTATAAATTTAATTTCAATTTTATTTTCGTCAGCAAATTTGATTAAATCTTTTTGTTGATCGTTTGAAAGTTCTCCTATAGAACAAAAAACCTCATCTATTTTTTCATTAATAACAAATTGTTTTAAAATACTTAGTGTACCTATAATTTGTTTATTTTGTTTCTTATCTGAGAAAAAACCTTTAAATCTATAACCATAATCGGCACGCGATTCAAAAATGTTTTTTAAATCTATAGCTTTTGAATTATATCCTACTATTACAACATTTCTAAAATTATTTCCGGTAACAACGCGATATTTTTTTAAGTAGTAGAATAATAAACTTTTAAAAATTAATAATAAAATAAAAATAGTTATGATATAGTAAGCTGTAGCTCTACCGCTAAAAATTGCTGACTTATAAAAAGGAAATAATGCAATTATTAATAATAAAAAAATTATGGTTTGTTTAATAATTTTAGTAAAAATTTCTGCAAATGGTGTAAAACGAAAAACTTCATAAAATTTATTAAAAAAAGATAATGTAGTCCAACTTAAGAATAAATAAACCCCAAAATATAAGTTATTAATTTGTAATTCCTGCTTGTAAAAAAAGGGAAACAATATTAGAATTGCAGCAATATCTAATAAATAACTAATGGGTCTTAAGTATATTGAATATCTTTTTTGCATTTATTCATTAGTGAATAAACTTAGTAAAATCTTTATGTTCTTCTTTTGCTAATTCTTCTGGAGAAAGCGATTTAAAATAATCATACGTTAGTTTCATACCTTCTTCTCTTCCTATCTTCGGTTCCCAACCTAGAATTTCCCTTGCTTTATCAATATTTGGCTGACGTTGCATCGGGTCATCTTTTGGTAATGGCTTATAAACAATCTTTTGATTTGTTCCTGTTAATTTTATTATTTCTTCTGCAAAATCTTTTATCGTAATTTCATCTGGATTTCCAATATTTACAGGCATGTTATAATCTGATAATAATAATCTATATATACCTTCAACTTGATCATCTACATAACAAAAAGAACGAGTTTGAGATCCGTCACCAAAAACTGTTAAATCTTCACCTCGTAATGCTTGTCCAATAAACGCTGGAATTACACGTCCATCATTTAATCGCATTCTTGGTCCATAGGTATTAAAAATACGGACTATTCTTGTTTCTAATCCATGAAAAGTATGGTAAGCCATTGTTATGGCTTCTTGATAGCGTTTTGCTTCATCATAAACACCTCTTGGTCCAATAGTATTCACATTTCCATAGTAATCTTCAGTTTGTGGATGTACCAATGGATCTCCATAAACTTCAGATGTCGATGCAATTAAAATTCTTGCTTTTTTAACACGGGCCAGTCCTAATAAATTGTGAGTACCCATAGCTCCTACTTTTAAGGTTTGAATAGGAATCTTTAAATAATCTATTGGACTTGCTGGTGAAGCAAAATGCAAAATATAATCTAAATCTCCTGGTACAAATACAAACTTTGTAACATCGTGATGATAAAATTCGAAATTTTCAAGTTTAAACAAGTGAGCAATATTTTTTAAATCACCTGTAATAAGATTATCCATTCCTATTACATGATATCCTTCTGCAATAAAACGGTCACATAAATGCGAGCCTAAAAAACCCGCTGCACCTGTTATAAGTATTCTTTTCATTTTTAATTTTTTATGAAAAATTAAGCAATAACAAAATTATAATTAATTGTTATCGATTCTTTCTGTCAAAAATAAACTTATCATAACAATTGTGAAAGCAATGTGAATAAAATCTTTTTAAATTTGATTATAAATAGAAAAAAAATAGTTTTTAGAAAAGTTTAATTTCAAAAAATTTAATAATAAACTCCATTAATTGATTTTAGATTGCGATTTGTTTTTACAAGACATATTAAAAAAACAATAAAACGCAGTAAAAAAAACCACTCCCCTTTGCCTCCATAAAAAAGATTCGGTTAAAAACAAACTAATCATTAGAATGATAAAAGCGATATGTAGAAAATCTTTTTCTTTAAATGATTTATAAAAAGAAGCTGATAAAATTAACACTAAAATTAAAAAGCCTACGAAACCTAATTCTCCAAAATTTTGAATGTACTGATTATGAAAATTAAAATCGCCATAACCAGGATAAAGATTATATTTTTTCTCTTTTTCTTGTAATTTTATTTTTGAAGCATTTAAACCAAATCCTTTCCAAAAAATAGACTCTTCACTTAAAAATTCTAAAAACATTCGAGCTTGATAAACTCTAAAAGCTGCTCCAGGAAAATAATCACCATGACTAAATTGATCGTTATTCCATGCCTCATAAATACTCACCACATGAACATCATCTGTTTTAAGTGTAGTAATATTATGACTTAATCCCTTATCTTTATTTGATTGAAATTCAACTAAGAACCTATCTTTAATCCTATTAAATGAAAACATTAAAATTAAAATGCCTACTATAATTAAAATATTTCTTAATCTCATTTTATAAGAAATTTTAGAATAAAAAAAGGTGTACAAGAAATTTAATAATATAAAAACAAGTATGATATTTTTAGAAGCTAATAAGATTATGAAAACAAATAAGAATAAAATTATGAAAATGTCACTTTTGCTTTTTTTAGATTTTGTTAAGAAATAAAAATATGCTAAAGCTGTATAGACAGAAACATGAATTGCATTAAGCAACTTAGGAACTAAGCCATAATCGTCATCATATTCTCCGTGGTAAAAAAAAGCTCTACTATCTCCACTTATAAAATATCTTACAAGCGCCCTGAATATAAAATACAATGCAAAAAGAACAATTGAAAAACTATAATATTTGATGATTTTTTCTTTTATTCTATCATTAAAAGGTTTAATAAATAAAAAAATTAATGGAATAATTAAAAGACTTATTTCTTTAGGAATTGCTTTTAATGTTCGCTCTTCATCAATTGTCCAAAAATAGGACAATACCATCCAAATAAACAAAATGATGGGAACTAGTAAAAAATAGTTATTTTTAAATTTTAGTTTTCTACCATTTATTAAAAAAATAAAAATAAAGAATGCTAAAAAAAAGTTATTAACGCCTAATGGTAAAGATATTGTTATTAATAAAAGTAGGTATGGGATAAAAAAAACATTCTCTTTTTTACTTTTTATTAAATCTGTCCAAACATTCTTCAAAAAAATGTAAATATTCTCCATTTATTTTGTTCCAATTAAACTCGTTTAATACTGTTAAAAAATTGTTTTCAACAAATTGCAAGTTATCATTTTTTTTAATAGAATCTAATATTTTTTTTACCTCAGAAGAGTTAGAAAAGTAATATGCGTTTTTTTTAAGTACTCCTTTGTTAAAATTATTATTATGAGCTATAATTAAAGCTTTTGAAGCCATTGCTTCTAATAAAGATGGATTTGTACCCCCAACACTATGTCCATGAAAGTATAAATTACTAAAATATCTAAGGTTATTTAAGTGATTTATATCATAAATTCCTCCCATAAATTTTATGTTAGGAAAATCTTTAAATTTATTTTTTAGATAAGTACCATATTTTGTATTGTGATTTCCAACAACTAAGATGGGTGTATTATCTTGTTTATTCAAAACCACCCCCTCTAAAACCATATCTATATTGTTTTCTGGCTCAAAACGAGCCATTATCATATTATAATTGTTTTTTTCTAATTGATATTTTTTTAAAATGCTTTCATCGGGAGAATCAAATAAATGTGCTCCATATGCAATGTAAGTAGATTCTTTATTATAAAAAGTTTTTAAATGTTCTTTTATACCTAATGAGTCGGCAACTAAAAAATCCCCTGACTTAGCCGCTAACCATTCTGCAAATTTTAAAAATTGTTGAACCGGCCAAGAATATTTTGATCGTTTCCATTCTAAACCATCCATATTAATGATGTTAATGGCTTTTTTAGGCATCAGAAAAAACCAAATTGAATTACTTGTATAGCCTAATTGTAAAATGATATCAAAATTTCTTTTTCTAGCATCTAAAATACAATTCAAATCATATATAAACTGTCCAAATGTACCAAATTTATATTCTGGATCTTTTTTGTGTATAATGTTTACACCTTTAAATTGTTTATCCTGAAATTTATGATTGTGTGAATTATAACAAAATACTTCATGCCCTTTTTCAGCTAAAAAAACTGAAAAATATTCTGCGAATTGTTCAAATCCTCCATAATAATTTGGTATTCCCCTTGTGCCAAGAATAGCTATTTTCATTAAATTCTTTCTTTTAAAAGTACAAAAATAGGCTTTTTCTATTTTTAGCCTAAATGTTTGATAACAAATTTTGTATTGATTTGGCATATGTTTCAATTGAAAAAAATTTAACCGCTCTATTTAATCCATTTTTTCCCATTGTTTCACGAAGTGTAGAATTTGCTATTAGCTCATTCAAATAAAATTTAAGATTTTCTTTATCGTTAGGGGTAAATAAAAATCCTGTTTCATTATGAATAATTATTTCTTTTAAACCTCCATGGTTTGATCCAATTACAGGTTTTGAGGCCATCATAGCTTCTATGGCAACTAATCCGAAAGGTTCTGGTTCAGTTGACGGAACCACTGCTATGTCAATTTGTTTCCAAATTTTATTTATATCTTTTTGAAAAGGTATTACACTTACACTCTCTTGCAATCTATTTAGTTCTATTTTTAAAACTAATTCATTTAAGAAATGTTCTTGACCTGGCGGAGGAGACCCTACAAATAAGAGCATAATGTTTTTGTGTTTTTTTATAAGTTCAGAAAAAGCATCTAAAAGTATTTGCTGGCCTTTCCATCTACTAATTCTCCCTATTAAAGCAATTTTTAATTTATCTTCATCTAATTTACTTATTAAATTGTAATCATTAGAGTATTCAAAATTATTTCTATCTACTCCATTCCATACAACTGAATTTTTTGTTTTTATATTCCAAAATTTTTGAGTTGCTTTTGAATTAAATATAACTAATTTGTTTGTAGATCGATTTAATAAATAACGAAATATTTTTGAAACTATATTAGGCGATTCTATTATTTCATGAACATGCCATATATGTTGCTTTTTTAAAAATTTTGCAGAAAAGTAACCTATTAAAACTGCTAATGTATTTGAATAAATAACATCAAAATTATACTTTTTATTTAAATGCTTAATTTGAACAAAGCCTTCTTTAAAATCTCTAATAAATTTAATTAAATTTTTAATTGTAAATAAATTTCTATAAAGTTTTAAAACAGGTGCTATTACAACAGTAATATTTTCGTTCTCTATTTCAATCTTTAAAGGGCCTTCATTTGGTAATACAACTACTGGATTAAATTTAGCTTTATCTAGGCTTTTCAATAGGTATAATAATGTTTTGTCGGATCCATAAAGTTCAGAAGCCTGATGAATAAAAAGGATGTTTTTCACTTTTCTAGAGTTTTAAATTATTCTTATATGCAAACAAAAAACCTATTAAAATTGATTTTGAATCTAATAAATTATAAAAACCCATAAATACCCAATTAGATATTATTAAAAAAAATCCAGTACCAAGAAATATTAAATTTATATTATAATGAATATTGTTAATTGGCCTACTTGTCTTAAAAAAGTAAAAAATCGAACTCAGTAAAACGATTAATCCTAATATTCCGCTTTTTAATAGGACAGTCATATAACCATTATGTAAAATAGATATTTTCCTTAAAAACATATCTCCTAGATATACTTTTTGCTTTAAATCTACTTGAGAGCCTATACCTTCTCCAAAAAGAAATGAATTGTGATATTTCATTTGTTCAATTGTTCTAACATTTTCATAAGATCTATAATGATCATGAAAATCTTTCCAATCATTTCTGTTAATTTTTGTTGCAAATGCTTCAATAGGAATTAATTTAATTTTATAAAGAAATTCATCTAAACCACTTCCGTTTCTTTTGGGGTTGTATTGATATATAGCAAAATAAGAAACCCCTAATATTAAAAGAGAAAAAATCCCAATTGAAATTGTTTTTGGATTAATTTTTAACCATTCTTTAAGCGCAAAGAAAAGTATTATGAATTGTATAAAATTTGTTCTTGCTAAATAGAAAAAACTAGATAATCCAAGTATAGCTAGATAGGTAAAATATTTTCTATTAGAAATATTTATATTAAACTTTTTATAAAAAATTAATAAGATTAAAGTGTATATTTCATAATCATTAAAATAACCTCCGTAATGTCTTATTGCTGCAACATTTGATGCTCCATGAAATAAAATTCCATAAAGAACTAATAATAAATGAATAACCGCCATAATAATTCCTGCATTTAACAAGAACTTGAAAGGGGCGTTTAATTCTTTTTTAAAAAATTGATAACCTAATAATAATCCAAGAATAGGTTTCATTAAATAGGTTATATCTCTAATTACAAAGTAACTTTGATATGAATAAAAAAAGCCTACCAAAATGGCAATTAATAAAATAAGAATGTAAAAAGACAAATAACTTAAAAACTCTTTAGAATATTTTTTTTTAATTGTTAGAATAATTGCCAGAACCCAACATAAAAATGATAATTCATAATTATTAAAAAAAGGAATAATTACACAAAAAGAGAAAAATAGATTTAGAAAAAAATCCTTTTTAATAGTAATTTTCATTACGCTAGATATTTTAAAATTTTTGCGGGTACACCACCTATAACCACATTATTCGGGAAATCTCCTTTTACTACAGCACCAGCTGCAACCACACAATTATTACCTATTTCAACACCATCTAAAAATGTTACTTTTGCTCCAACCCAAATATTATTTCCTAATTTTATTCCTTTAGAATTAACACCTTGCTCCCTAATTAATTTTGAAGTGTCTTCAAAATTATGGTTTTCCGAGTGAAAACTTACATAAGACCCCATAATTACATCTTCTCCGATTTCTATTCCACCTGCAGCTCCAAAATGTGTAAAATCTCCTACCGCAGAATTATTACCCATCTTTAAACCTATACCTAAAGTAGCCAGATGATTTGTCGATAATAATTTCGAATATGAACCTATTTTTACATTATTTCCAAAATAAATTGATTTTAAAGCATAGCCATCTAACTCACAGTTGTTTTCAATGGTTACATTTTTACCAAAAACAAAATTAGATTTGTTTAATATCTTAGATCCTTTTCCTAAAAAAACTCTTTTTTGTAAAACAATAATACCTCTAATAAGCATAAATGCTCTTTTATAAATTACGTATAATAATAAAGAAGTTGGAATACGGGAATCTATAGAATATGTTTTTCCTGCCTTAGCTAGTAGCTTTTGTACTAGGATTCGAACCATGCTTTTTTTCTTTTATCAATTTGTAAAGATAAAAAATTATTCCAAGCATTTCAGTAAGTATCAAAGAATAAAAAACTCCTTCAATATTAAATTTATCTAATAAAAAAACTATTAAAAACAGTGTTGATAAAGATAAAAAATAAGTTGAAAAAACATAGTACCTATTATAGTTAAATGCTAAAATAAGTTGTTTCAAAGGAACAGAAATTGCAAATAAAATTGGTATTAAAGTAGCTAATTTAAGCAGTCTACTTAGATGTAATAAATCCTCGTTAGTAAAATAAGAAATTATATTTTTAGAAAAAAAGAAAAACACTAACATTCCTAAAAAAACAAATAAAAAATTAACTCCATTAAATTGCAACCAAGCTTTAATTCCCTTTTTAAAATTTAAAGAAAGTAAATAACAAACTCTTGGGTATGTATAATTAAAAAAAAGTAAAATATAGGTTCTGAATACTACTATAATTTGTTCCACAATTCTATATTGACCCGCAAGTAAATTATTTCCAAAATAGCTAACTAAAAAAACAGGAGCATACATTTGTAAGGAAACAAAAATTTGAGAAGAAAAAATTGAAAAATCTTTTTTAAAATGGCTTTTTAGTTTATCCCATTTTTGAATTTCTAATGAAAAATTATATTTTTTTGTTAAAAGATATAGCACAAAAACATTGGCTAATATCATTCCCAAGCCCCAATAAAAGTTTATATAAATATAATCAGCTTCTTTTTTTACAAATAGAAAAACACATATTAAGAAAAAAATTTTTGATAAAATGTTGAGAAATGTTATATATTTTACATTTTCAACTCCTTGTAAAAACCATGTGGGATTTAAAAATTGACCTACTAAAATAGTTAAACTAAAGAAAAAAAGCGATTTTTCTTGCTTAAAATACTCAAAATAAAAAAATATAATGGAACTTAAAAATAATATTACCACTAATATAATTAACTTCACACTATAGGTTACTGAAAAAATTTTATTCAATACTTTACTATCTTCTCTGTTTACAGCAGCTTCACGAACCCCCGAAATTTCTGAACCGAAATCCACAAAAACAATTAAGAAAAAGGCTAAGGCCATTCCAACTGCGGATTTACCATAATTTTCTTCTCCACAAACAGAAATAATATAGGGAGCTATTATTAATGGAGTAACTAAATTAAATAATTGACCAAATCCATAAATACTTAATTTTTGAATTTGTTCTTTGAAGAAAATAGATTTTATAACTTGAAACATGAAGGCAAGGTAAGTAGAATTTATGTTAAAATAAAAAAGTGAGCAATGCTCACTTTTTTATTTTACTACTGTTGAAGGAATTGAAATTTCTCTAATTTTATCTACTAAAATTTCATTTGGATAAAAAAATGGAGTCTTATACTCAGAACCTTCTTTATAAATTGTTAATGTACCTTTTGAAACATTAACAGCTGTTTTAAATATTGAATCTTGATTAAAATATTGAAAAAAATCAGATCCTTTAAATTCAAAGCTATTTTTTAAATAACTCATTTTAATCTTATTAATAACAACTGAATCTTGCTCTTTGTTTAAACCAAAATCTAATCTTATATGTGTTGGTATTCTTTCTTCTTTAATTTCAAAGTTAAGATTACTTAACTCATTTTGATTAATCTCTGCCCAAATAACATTTTCTTGATTAAAATTTACTGTATTATCCTCGGAGAAATAAAGTGCAAAAGCGTCTTTTTGGGATGCTAATGCATTTATTTCTACATAAAAATTTGGGTTAGTTACTTCTTCAACAACTTGTTGATTTTCATTATTTTGTTCTTCATTTTTTTCTTTACAAGAAAATAGTGAAAATGCTAAAATAGCTACTAAAAGTTTTGTTTTCATTTTACCATTATATTTTCAACAAATGTAATTTTTTTTTTAATAAGAATTATTTTTTAAAACTTTTTTATCTGAAATAAATAACCCTTTTTTATTATAATTTTTATTTTCCAAATAAATTCCTATTACATAATCTTCATCATCTAAATTACTAATGTCATATTCCGCTTTAAACCCTGAATTATCTGCATTAAAATCACATTTAAAGTATGAAGTTACATCTTGTCTAACAACTAATTGAATTGGAATTGTTTTTGTTTTTTTAATATCTGTTTTTTTATTTATTAAGACTATCGAAATTTTAGAGTTTTCAGAAGATATTCCATCAAAATACGCCCAGCCAGATAAAATAACTTTGTTATTTACTATTTCAAAGACTTCAAGATTAAACATAAAACTATCACCACTATAATCCTTTTCAAAATTTAACCCTGACAAATCAAGACTTTGAAGTAGTTCACTAGTTAAAACAAAATGTTTAGCCCATGCTTGGAAACCATCATAATTATAATCAATATAAAAATTGTTATTAATAAAAGCTAGTGTTGCTTCGTTAGGTTTGTATTCTCTACCAAATCCATCTATATACCAAAATGGTTTTATTTTAGTAGAATCGTTCTTAATTTCATTAATATATTGATCAAGAGAGTTTGATTGTACAATAGTTTTTGACTGTTTTGTGTCAAAATAATATTGGAAATAAAAAGCTAAAGAACTTGTTACAGTTTCATCTTTTTTCATTTTTGAAATTACATATTCACTCGCTTTATCAAATTGGCTTTTTTCTGGTTTGTAATAATAATTTTTAATAGCCAATAAATCAACTATTGAAAAAATAATATACATTAGAATAACCGTTCTAAATAAAATTTTATTTTTTATTTGATTAATTCCAATAGAAAACACAATTAAAAGTGGCGGTAAAAGACAGATAAAATATCTGTTCAACAACATAGGTACAGAAGTATATGATTTTATTATAGGAATTAAAACAATAATAAAAATCCATATAAGTGTAACTAAATTTAATAATAAATTGTTGTTTGCGTTTAGTGTTTCTTTACCATTAAAATTGCTTAGCTTTTGTACATAAAGTATTATAGCTACAATAAAAAATGAAATTAAAAATTCTGAATTTGCAAATAAATCTAATACAATTTGTCTTATTGCAAAAGGATCATTTTCTCCAATCCAAAACTCTTTTATATTTTGTGATTTTATTAATATCTCAATAGAAGGTATAAAAATTATCGCAATTATTATAAAAGACAATAGCAACTGTAGTATTATTTTCTTTTGTAAATAATTCTTATTTTGTGAGAGAAAAAGAAGGAAAATAATTGCCTGTGCGAATAAAACAAGTAAGCCAAATAAATGGAAACTCACCATAAATCCTGTAAAAATGGAATAAATAATAAAATTTATGTTCCTTTTATCTTTTATTGCTTTGACAAAATATAAAAAAGAATATATAGAGAAGGTTACCAACAAGGCATAAGGTCTTGCCTCTTGAGAATAATAAATATGAAAATAATTAACCGCTAACAGTAACGCCGCTACTAAAGCTTCCCTTTTTAGTTTAAATTCATTGAGAAGTTGATAAATTCCTAAAACAGAAAATATCCCTGCAATTAAAGAAATACTCCTAGCTACTAAAATGGTATTTCCAAAAATTTTAAAGAAGATGAATACAATATAAAAATAATGAGGCGGTATTTGTTCTCCTTTAAGCACTTCGTTATATACTTCAAAAAAAGACCATTTTG
>JACXVH010000308.1 GCA_014763515.1 Flavobacteriaceae bacterium | reverse complement strand
GTTGCCCTTTCATATCAACGTTTAATTGAAGAAATTAATTTAACACAAGAAGAATTAAGTGAACGAGTTGGTAAAAAACGTTCTACAATTACCAATTATTTACGCTTATTGAAATTAGACCCAATCATCCAAACAGGTATGAGAGATGGTTTTATTTCAATGGGACACGGTAGAGCTTTAATCAACATTAATGATGTTGATGCGCAAAGTGATATTTACCACAAAGTGGTTACTGAAAATTTATCTGTAAGAGAAACTGAAGCTTTAGTAAAAAAATATCACGATAGTTTAAAACCAAAATCATCTCAATCTACTTCAAAATCTTTCGAATTAGATGAAGAAAACAAGAAAACATTTAATAACTTTTTTGGTGCTAAAGTAGATGTAAAAATTGCTTCAAACGGTAAAGGAAAAATCACAATTCCATTTCATTCTGAAGAAGACTTTAACCGAATTTTGAAATTAATCAACAATTAGTGAGAATCAGTTTTAAAATACTTGTTTTGTTTTTATTTTGGAGTTTTTCTTCATTCGCTCAAGAAGAGTTGAAAATTGAAGTAAAAGATACTATTAAAACAACAATTAATCCTTTAGCACCAGCTAAAGCAGCATTTTACTCAGCTGTTATACCTGGTTTAGGACAAGCGTACAATAAAAAATATTGGAAAATTCCGCTAGTTTACATAGGATTAGGAGCTGGGGTTTACTATTATTCTTGGAATAATAAAAAGTATCATGAATACCGTGATGAGTACAAAAGAAGATTAGCAGGAACTGATGATCCTAATCATCCTATATATGGTGGTCTAGATAACGACCGACTTCTTAATGCTCAAAAATTCCATCAAAGAAATCGAGATTTATCGGCATTAATTACTGCCGGTATTTACATATTAAATATTGTTGATGCTAATGTTGATGCGCATTTAATGCAATTTAATGTAAACGAAAACTTATCAGTTGCTCCTAATATCAATCAAAATGAGATTGATTATAAATTCAATACTGGACTGAAACTCACTTATAATTTTTAACATTTCATTAGCTAACAAATAAAACAAATCATCATCTAACAAGAATGAAAATAGCATTATTAGGATACGGAAAAATGGGAAAAGTCATCGAACGAATAGCTTTAGAAAGAGGTCATGAAATTGTTCTAAGAAAGGGGAGTCAAGATTCTTTTGATGGTTTAAAAAATGCTGATGTTGCTATAGATTTTAGTGTTCCGTCGAGTGCCGTTTTAAATGTTTCAACTTGTTTTAACACAGGAATACCCGTTATTTGCGGAACTACTGGCTGGCTAGAACAATATGAAGAAATGGTAGCTTTATGTAACGAAAAAAATGGGAGTTTTATTTATGGTTCCAATTTTAGCCTAGGTGTAAACATTTTCTTTGAATTAAATGAATATTTAGCTAAAATGATGTCAAATTTGAAACAATATAAAGTTTCAATGGAAGAAATTCATCATACTCAAAAATTAGATGCACCAAGCGGAACTGCAATTTCATTAGCAAATGGAATTATAAAAAACACTTCGTATGAAAATTGGACATTAGATAACGCCAATGATACTGAAATTCATATCGATGCAAAAAGAATTGAAAACGTTCCTGGAACGCACAGCATTTTTTATGATAGCAACGTAGATCAAATTGAAATTAAACACACTGCACATTCACGTGAGGGTTTTGCTTTAGGATCAGTTATTGCAGCTGAATGGCTTTTAGGAAAAAAAGGCGTTTTTACGATGAAAGACGTTTTAGGAATTTAATTTTTCAATTACGAATAAAAAAAAGTTTATAGTTAATGGTTTATTGTTTGTAGCTAATTTTTAAACAATAAACTAAAAACCA
>JACXVH010000017.1 GCA_014763515.1 Flavobacteriaceae bacterium | reverse complement strand
CCACAATCAACTGAAATAATATCGCCATCTTGTAACGGAATATCATTTGGAATACCATGAACTACTTGTGTGTTTGGACTCATACATAGTGTATTCGGAAAGCCATACATTCCTAAAAACGCAGGTTCGGCTCCATGGTCACGAATAAATTCTTCAGCTAATTTATCTAAATAAAGAGAAGTAACTCCAGGTTTGATTTCTTTTGCAACCATTCCTAATGTTTTCGACACAATAAGTGCACTTTCGCGCATTAATTCAATTTCTTCTCTTGTTTTTATTACAATCATAACTCAAATTTGAGGGACAAAAATACAACAAAAAATCAAGAGTATGAACATTGAAGATTTTCAATTTTTAAATGAGAAAAGTCATATTTTAAATAGAATTAAGCAGTTAATTTTGCTTAAAAATATAAAGGTATGGGAAAATATGTTTCGGCAGCGGAAGCTGTCAAGGTTATTAAAAATGACGATAGAATTTATGTTCAAGCTGCAGCTGCAACTCCAACAGTTTTAACAAAAGCGCTTGCTGAAAGAGCTTCTGAATTAAAAAATGTTGAAGTTTGCCATTTACATACTGAGGGTGAAGCGCCTTACGCAAACCCTGAATTAAAAGATAGTTTTCATGTAAATTCATTTTTTATTGGAGCAAATGTTAGGCATACGTTAGCTGCGGGTAATGGTTCATATACGCCTGTTTTCTTGAGTGAATTACCACTTTTGTTTAGAAAAAATGTAGTAAAATTAGATGTTGCTTTTATTCATGTGTCACCTCCAGATATTCATGGTTATTGTTCCCTTGGTGTTTCGGTGGAAGCAACAGTTGCTGCCATTGAAAATGCAAAAATAGTTATAGCTCAGGTAAACCCTCAAATGCCAAGAACTTTTGGTGATGGAATTTTACACATTTCAGAAATAGATTATTTAGTTGATGTAGACGTTCCTATTTATGCACATGATGTTGCCCCTTTTACGGCAGAGGAGGAAAAAATAGGAGAATATATAGCTTCATTAGTTGAAGACAAGAGTACTTTACAAATGGGTATTGGTTCTATTCCAAATGCTGCTTTAAGTAAACTAACAAACCATAAAGATTTAGGCTTACATACTGAAATGTTTTCAGATGGTGTAATTGATTTAATTGAAAAAGATGTGATTAACTGTAACTACAAGGGTACACTTCGTGGAAGAGCTCTAGCGACTTTTTTAATTGGTTCTAAACGACTTTATGATTTTGTTAATGATAATCCTTTTATTGAAATGAAAGAATCTTCTATGGTAAATGATACTGCTCGTATTCGTAAAAATCCAAAAATGGTTTCTATAAACTCTGCTATAGAAGTAGACGTTACAGGACAAGTATGTGCAGATTCTATTGGCAGTAGAATGTATTCTGGAGTTGGTGGACAAATGGATTTTATTAGAGGAGCTTCTTTAAGTGAGGGTGGAAAACCAATAATTGCCCTACCATCGGTAACCAGAAGAGGAGAAAGTAGAATTGTTCCATTTTTAAAACAAGGGGCAGGTGTCGTTACAACTCGTTCTCACGTGCATTATATTATTACAGAAAACGGTATTGCCGATTTATATGGTAAAACGCTTAGTCAACGCGTTAAAGAAATGGTAAAAATTGCTCACCCAGACCATCAAGAATGGATTGATAAAGCTTATTTTGAAATGATAAAATGTTTGTAAATAGTTAATTATTTGAAAATAAATCAATTAATAATTTCTTTATAGATTCAAAAGACTACCTTTGGTTCAAATTAATTTTTATTAAATGAACATTTTTGTAGGAAGTCTTCCTTTCAACGTAGAGGAAGCAAATTTAAGAGAGTATTTTGAAGAATATGGTGAAGTAACTTCAGCAAAAGTTATTACAGATAAGTTTTCAGGAAGAAGTAAAGGTTTTGGATTTGTTGAAATGCCAAGTGATGAATCTGCTCAAAGAGCAATTGATGAATTAAATGGTGCTAAAATTGACGGACGTTCAATTGTTGTAAATAAATCTGAACCAAAACCAGAAGGTGAAAGAAAACCTTTTAACCGTAATGGTGGAAATAGAGGTAGTTTTAATAGAGATAGAGATAACAGTAGAAGCCGTTATTAATATAGTTTTTTTAAGATACAAATTAAAAAATCCCGTCCTCACCAAGACGGGATTTTTTTATTCAGGTTTTCCTAATGTTTTAAATAAGTTTAAAAAAGCTGTTAAGTAAGCATTTTCTAAAGAAATAGTAGCTAGTTGTGCACTTACTAATGAGTTTTCTCTAGAATTAATTAAAAATACAGAACTTTCTCCAGCAATAAATAATCTATCTTCACCATTAAGCATGGTATCGTAATTATTAACTAAACTTTTATTGATCTCGATTTGTTTTCTATAAGAATTGATTTCTTTTTTTTGAGCTTCAATTTTATTATTTAGCGAAACTTTTTCTGTTGCAAAACCAAATTCAGAATCTTGAACTTGAAGTTTAGCTAATTTATATTGTGCCCTTTCTTTTCTTAAGAATAAGGGAACTGAAAAATTTACGCCAATTTTATAGTCTTCAAATCTGTAATCATCGAAAGCACTAGGTTCCGATAAATAATTATAACTAGCTTCTAATTTTGGTAAAATTTTGTTTCCTTGTAAGCGTCTGTTTATTTTTAAAATATCTAATTTACTTTGTAAAGCATTTATTTTAGGATGCGCTTCAATAGATACATTTTCTAAATTTTCTAAGTTCAATTGATTTGGTAGTACCAAAGCTAAATTTATTTCTGGATATAAATTTTCATCAATTTCAAGCGGAATATTATTTTCGGTCCATAAATGATTTGAAAGTTCATAGCGAGCTTTAGTAAGTTTTAATTTCGATTTTTCTAAACTTAATTTTCTTGAATTTAATGTTATACCTACTTCAACACTATCAATTGCTGATTTATCTCCTAATTCTATAGATTTTACGATGCCTTTGTAACGAGTTTTAGCATTTTTAAGATATTCTTCATACAGTTTTACTTCGTCATAACTTTGTTTCCAATTGACGTAACTTATTGAAGCCTGATACAGAACCTCGGTAAGCATTATTTTTTGTTCGGCACTGGCAACATTTTGATATAATTTGGCTTGTTTTAACTCAGCCATTCGCTCATTAATCCACAACCCTTGTCCAATAGGAACGGTTATTCCAACTGATGTTAGCCCGCTGTTTGGTAAAGTGTTTTCAGGATTTATATAAATTCCTTCATTATTATCAAAAGCCGCCTTTATTTCAATGCCATACCAAGTTGGGATTTTAAAACTTCCATTAAAAAAATTATAATATTGCTTATCGCCAAATTGTTTTTCATTATAGTTTACTTCAATTTTGGGGTCAAATGCTCCACGAGCTTTCATTAATTTCGCTTGACCTTCGGAAATTTTTAAATTGGCTTGTTTGGCTAACGGATGAAATTTTTTAACATAACCAATAAATTCTTCATAGGTTAATTCATTTGAAATATCTTGGCTCCAACTAAAACCTTGAATAAACAAGAAAGCAATTAAGAATTTAAATTTCATAGACTTACTTTTTTGAATCGTTTGCATTCGTAGGTTGATAGAAATTAGGAGGGAACCCATTAAGTGTTCGCCAAATTTCAAACCAAATAGGAACATTTTGTAGTAACGCCATAGTTTGTGTTCCAGCACCTATGCTTAATTGCTCGGGCCACTTTTTATCCTCTGGATCTGGAGCAATTAAAACACGATATTTTCCGTTTGCACTAATAAAGTTCTCCTTAGCAACAATTACTCCACCAAATGTTCCATAAGACATTCCCGGCCATCCGCTAAAAACAATTGTTGGCCAGCCATCGAACCAAACACGCATTTTTTCGCCTTTATGAATTAAAGGAAAATCTATAGGATCTATATAAGTTTCAACAGCAATTTCAAAGTTAGCGGGCATTATACTTACAATAGAAGTTCCTTCTTTGATCGTTTCTCCAATTCCCGATTGTAAGGCTCTGTTCACATAACCATCTTGAGGAGCAGTGATGTAATACAACCCATTTCTAATTTTGTAGTTGGTGTATTGGTTTCTTAATTTATTAACCTGAGCTTCTGTGTCAAATTTTGAACTTAATGCGGTTTGTTTATCGCTACTTGCTTTAGCTGTTTTTTCGGCATATTCTGCGGAAATTCTGTTTAATTCCATAGTAGCGTTTAAAACTTCATTTTGGCTCGCAATATATTTGTTTTCTTGTGTGATAATTTTAGCTTGCATTTCTTGCAATTTCACACGTTTTTCCTCAACAGCCGTCATAGGTTTTAGTCCTTCTGTGTTTAAAGCCACTGTTCGGTTGTATTGTGTTTCTGCAATTTTTAATTGTGTTTTTATCGCTTCTAGGTCAGTACTATCACTTTTAACTTTTAAAAATGATTGTTTTAATTTATTTTGTGCTTGTTTTAGTTTTAGGTTCTTCTCATTACTAATTGCACCCATTTGCATATCAAGCGCTTTTACTTTTTGATCATAAGATTCTACAGCATTTTCTTTTGCTTTAACTTGATTTCCTGTGTTTTCGACCAAATTAGGATCTAAATAATCCTCTTTTATTTCAGAAATAAATAAAATGGTATCGCCTTTTTTTACATAATCGCCTTCTCGCACATACCATTTTTCTATTCGTCCGGCAATAGCTGAGTGAATGGTTTGGGGTCTTTGGTCGGGTTTTAAAGTAGTTACAAATCCATTACCCGAGATATTTTGTGTCCATGGTAAAAAAAGAAATATAAATCCTATTATAGCAAAAGCTAAAAGTACTTTTTTAATTACTAAATAACTATTGTTGTTTTTAAAAATTGCACTCGATTTATATTTATTAATATCTAAAAGAGTATCTATTCTATTTTTAGTGATGTTTAGCATAGTTTTAGTCTTTTAATTTACCTTGAGTTAAATTGTATATTTTGGTTTTATTGGTTTCCCAATCTTTATTATTGGTAATCACAACTACAGTTAAATCTTTTTGTTCTTCAAATAAATAGTTTATAATTTGTTTTGTTTGATTTGGCTCTATTTTACTCAAAGAATCTTCTAAAAGTAAAATTCTTGGTTTCATTAATATGGCTCTAGCAATAAGGATTTTTTGAACAACGGATGAATTTATTTGTTTGCCATCGGTACAAAGTTTTGTGTCTAATCCGTTAGGTAACGATTTTATAAAATCGGTTAACATAACTTTATCTAAAACTTCTTTTACTTCGGTCATTGTTATTAATTGATTATTGAAGGTTAAATTTTCTAAAATTGTCCCTTCAAAAGTTCCTTGATTATAAGTTATAATACTAATTTTTGATCTAATTTCATCTAAACAAATTCGTTTACTATTTGTATCATTTATAAAAATAGTTCCAGATGTAGGATTAATTATTTTTGCCAATAATCGCATTAAGGTAGTTTTCCCTGAACCATTTGGTCCTTTAATGACAATTTTATCGCCTTGATTTATTTTTAAATTAATATTTTGAAGAATTAAGCTTTCACTATCGGGGTATTTATAATCAATATCCTTCAATTCTATATTAAGGTCTTTCTCTAGATATTCGCATTGTTTCTTATTAGAATCTTTTTCAATTTCTAAATCGACAACAGTACCTATTTTTTCTAAAGAGGTTAGTACATCGTAGAATAATTCTAATACACTAAATAATTTTTCTACAGCATTTATGATGGTTAAGATAATGATTTCTGCAGCTACAAATTGACCGATATTCATTTGTTGGTTCAATACTAAAAGTCCACCAATAATTAATAAACCGGCAGTGATTAAGGTTTTAAAACTAACTAGTTGAATAAATTGTTTTTTTAAAATTTGAAAATGACTTTCGCGATGTTTTAAATATTCGGTAACATATTTATCATTTTTATCCAAAGAAAATTCGAATAAGTTTTCATTTTTAAAGCTAAGGTTGTTACGTGCAATTTCTTGAATCCAGTGGGCAACTTTATACTTGTATTTTGATTCTTTTAAACTTGTTTCAATACCCGAATTAAAATTAAATTTAAAAATATAATACAATAAAAAAGATAATATAATCCCAAAAAAGATAAAAAAGGAATGGTATAGGGCAAGTAAAATTAAGCCAAATATGATTTGAAGAATAGCTGTTGAACTGTCTAATAATAATTTAGAAAGTCCTTTTTGAACTGTTAAAGTATCAAAAAAACGGTTTGCTAATTCTGGTGGATATTGATTGTATAGTTTTTCATGTTTAATTTTTGGAAAACGGTATGCAAATTCAAAAGATGATCGTACAAATATCTTTTGCTGTAAATTTTCTGAAATTCGAAACTGCATAATTTTAAAAATCCCGACAAAGATTACCCCTATAACTACAAAAATTATAAGAATAACCCATGAAGTTGAAATTTTTCCAGCTTGAATTAAATTTACAATGGATTGAATACCCAATGGTAAACTTAAACTGATTAAACCTCCAAAAATGGAATATAAGATAATTTGATAGATATCTTTTTTATCAAGTTTAATTAAATTTTTAAATCTCTCTATTGGTTTCATAAAACAACTTTTTTGATTAGATTAACATAAAAGGCATTTAAAGAGTTTACTTCTGATAAGTTTGTAAGATTTGAAAAATGCTCTTTTAAATAATGTTGATGTAACGCTCCTTGGACTATTGAAGAAGCTAATGTTTTTGCAAAAGTATAGTTAGGGTTTAGTTCGGTTATCATGTTTTCCAATCGGTTTACGATTCTTTGATATACATTAAAAAAACCTTCTTTAATTTCTTGATCTACTTCTTTTGTTAGAAATGTTTTAGAAAATTCAGCTATAACAATTTTATTTAAAATAGATTCGTTAATATGTACAGTTCTATCATCATTTTCAACGTTATTAGCTATAATTTCGATTGTTTTCTCAATTTTCTCAATAGGAAGTTTAACATTGTGCGTACTAAAAACGATACGATATTCTATCCAAGACCAATACCAAGTAGATAGGTAAATCAATAATTTGTGCTTGTTTTCAAAATAACGATATATTGAACTTTCGTTTGATTGGATTTTTTCTCCCAATTTTTTGAAGGTAAAATTTTCAAATCCTATTTCATTGATAAGAAGAATACTATGTTCTATTATATTCTTACCTAAAGCCGTGCTTTCAGGATTTTTCAAAAACAACTTTTCGTTGATAGAAATACTTATATTATGAGCTAAATTTTCCATACTCTAAAAAAATATAAATACAAAAATAATAGTATTGCTATTAATATATGAAAGTTTAACTTTTATTTTAGATTTTTGAAATAAAAAATCCCACACGAAGTGGGACTAAAATTTTAAAGCAAAGAGTGACATGTCATAACATCAGGTTTATTTATTCCCATGAGTTCTAAAATTGTTGGAGCAATATCTCCTAAAACGCCATTTTGTATATTTTTTAAATCTTTGTCCACTAAAATAATTGGAACCGGATTTGTAGTGTGTGCTGTATTTGGAGAACCGTCTGGGTTAATCATCGTTTCACAGTTTCCATGATCTGCAATGATTATTGTGGTATAATTATTTTCTAAAGCAGTATTTACTACTTCCTTTACGCAAACATCAACAGCTTCACAGGCTTTTATAGCAGCTTCCATAACACCAGTATGTCCAACCATATCTCCGTTTGCAAAATTTAAACAAACAAAGTCAACTTCTCCTTTTTTCAATTCTGGAATCAATGCATCTTTTAATTCATAAGCACTCATTTCGGGTTGTAAGTCGTAAGTAGCCACTTTTGGTGAATTCTTTAAAATACGCGATTCGCCATTAAAAGGTTCTTCACGACCGCCAGAGAAGAAGAAAGTAACGTGTGGATATTTCTCTGTTTCAGCTATACGGATTTGTTTTTTACCTGCTTTTTCCAACACTTCTCCTAAAGTTTCGGTAATGTTGTCTTTATCATAAATTACATGAATATTTTCGTAAGTTTCATCATAATTTGTCATTGTAACATAATATAGATTTAACTTATGCATGTTTTGTTCGTGGAAATCTTTTTGTGATAAGGCTTCAGTAAGTTCTCTACCTCTATCGGTTCTAAAGTTGAAGAAAATAACTACATCATCTTCTTTAATTTTTGCTACTGGAGAATTGTTTTCATCAACCATAACAATAGGTTTGATAAATTCGTCAGTAACATCATTTTTATAACTTTCCAATACCGATAAAACTGCATCTTTACTTGGAGTTCCTTCTGCATTAACAACTAAATCATAAGCAAGTTTTACGCGTTCCCATCTTTTATCGCGGTCCATTGCATAATAACGACCAATAACTGAAGCCAGCTGAATGGGTTTGTTATAAATGTAGTTGTTTAAATCTTCTAAATACAAAGAACCAGATTTTGGATCGACATCACGACCATCAGTAAAAGCATGTACAAATAAATCTTTTAAGCCAAAATCGACAGCAACATCTAACAAACCTCTTAAATGGGATGTATGACTATGTACACCACCATCAGAAAGTAAACCTAGAAAGTGTACAGGTTTGTTGTTTCCTTTTGCATATTGAAGTGCTTCTAATAAAGCTTTTTCATTTTGTAAAGTTTTATTTTGAACTGCCAAATTAATTTTTGCTAAATCTTGGTAAACAATTCTACCAGCTCCAAGGTTCATATGACCAACTTCAGAATTTCCCATTTGTCCTTCAGGTAACCCTACGTTTAAACCATCGGTTCTTAATTGAGCATTGGGGTATTTTGTATATAAAGAATCAATGTATGGAGTATTAGCATTGTCGATTGCAGAAACTTTAGGATCAGGCGATTTCCCCCATCCATCAAGAATCATTAAAATAACTTTTTTATTCATAATTTTTGGTTTTCACAAAGATAAGAATTTGTTAGGCTGAGATTATATTTGGCAATCAAAAATTACGAAATCGATTTAGGTTTTTACAACCAATTTTTAGCTTGATTGTAGTCTATGTAATATCGTAAACTAACTGATAGAATATGGTTTAAATTATCACTTACTAAATTAGAAAAATTTGAACCAAAATTTTTATTAATATCTCTATCAAAAGTATTCGCATTATTACGATATAAAACTGAAAGTTGGCTTCCTGGAGCAAACCACCATGAATAAGATAAATCTAAATTCCAGGTACTAAAATTAGAGTTTTTGTTTTCGCTATAAGTGTTGTCTTCAGTTAATGTTCCATCGTTATTTAAGGTGTGAATAGAATTGTTTTCGGCATAAGACCAATAATGTCTTACCGATAAATTAAAATTCATATTACTATTAATAGAATACTTACTTGTTATTGAATTTGTGTAAGTTTCTCTATTTCGTTTAGCAAGATAAATTTCTGAAGCATCACTATCTATATATCCTACGTTGTTGAATTGTTTGTAGATATCAAAACTATACACTATTGAAAGTCTATCGCTAAAGCGATAACGTGGACCAATAGTTATTCCATAATTGTATCGATCTTTTTCGGAAGTATTTGTGAAATATGGATTAATGTCTAAAGCAAATTTATAATTGTAATTTGAGGAAAAATAAACCCAAGAGCCGTAAGATTCGGGATAAATTACAAAACGACCGTCTTGTCTTGGTTCATAATAATCGTAATTTTTAAAAGGAGAGTAATCTATACCGCCACCAAAATAATGGTTCTTTTTATTAGTAGAACTAAAGTTTACATTAAAATTGTTCGATTGTATTCTACCTGATAGATTGTTGTATTCAAAATACGAATTTAAGTTTATGCGAAACGTATTGAATATTTTTGTTGGATTCAATATTCTATAATTAACATTGTTAGACCAAGACGTGTAGTTTGTTTGAAAATTAATTCCCAAGTCATTAGGATCATATTCTTTTGAAATATAATTAACACCCGATGAAAATCTAACTTTTCCAGCTGTTTCAGCTAAGTACAAAGAAGTATTGTAGCCGCTGTAGTTCTTTTCAACATCATAAACCGAACTCATTTTCATATCTCCAGATGCGTTGAATGTATTTTTTTTAGTATTTAAATCAAATAAAACTCCAGTTACGTTTGCATCTCTAAAACTTCCATCACGAGTAACATTAGTATTGATTAATGTTACTGAAGAGTTTTTATTAAAACGTTGATCGAGCACGGTTACATTATAGTTTGTTAATGGCGCAACAACAACATCTCTATGTTTGTTTTCAGCTTCGTTGTAAGCAGATGCCTTAGTTTTTTCGGTAATAGCATTTAAAAAACCAATTCCTAATCCGTCTTTATCTCTACCCGATATTTTAATGGCATTTAATAAATTAATTGTTGATGGAACATCTTTAATTTCTTCATCATCTCTAACATCAATAGTTACATTTGGTACTTGACCAATTCGTCTTGTGTACAACAAGTTTCCTTTACTAAATAAATCAGTTCCTTCTGTAAAAAATGGACGGTTTTCATTAAATTGTTGTTCAAAAGGTCCCAGATTTAAAACTACATTGTCAAATTTAGTTTGACCAAAATCGGGAACTAAAATGGCATCCAAAGTAAAGGCGTCATTAATACCATACTTAATATCTAAACCAAGTTTTCCTGTAAGTTCATTGTCTAATTTGTTTACATTATGATATCCAGATGCGTAAGGGATAAAAAATAATCGAGTAGGAGGTTTTATGTTTTCGATTCCAGTTAAAATTCCAGCCTGTTGAGAAAATGCTCCAATTTTAGCATCAATAAAATTCCACGTAAATTTTTGTCTTTTTCTTCTTACTTCTCTAAAAAAGTTTATACCCCAAGTTTGTTTATTTTCGTTTGAAAATCGCAAAGCAGCATATGGGATTTTCATTTCTACAACCCAGCCTTCCGAAGTTATTTTAGCTTTACTTGTCCAAATTGCATTCCAAGTGTAATCTTCTCCATTTTGAGAAGTAAAGTTACAATCAGCTTGTCCATTTGCAGCATTTACATAAAATTGGAATTCTTGCTGACCGTCATTATAGCCATTTAATAACACTCCAAAAAGATCTGCAGTGCCAAAATTATCTCTCTCGGTAATTTCTTTTAAAATAAGATTTGGTTCACTATCTTTTAATATTGCGCCTACATAAATAGCATCGTCATCATATAAAATTCTAACATCGGTTTTTAATTCATCAGGAATAGGTTTTCCATTGTCGGGATCTAACATAAAAAAATCAGTAGCAATTTCAGCGTTTTCCCATTCACTTTCGTCTAAATTTCCATCAATGTTTATTTGAGATTTTATTCTAGTAGCACTTACTGTTTTTTTATTTGAATTTACAATCTCTTGACTGTAAAAAAAATGGGTAATAAGAAACAATAAAAAGCTGATATTTAAGTTTTTATGCATGATTGATGATTTTGTCCAAAAATAAGAGTATAAAAAAAAAGAAGAAAATATTTATTAATTCTTTAACTTTTATGCAGTTTATCGATTAAATGCATAAAAATTCGATTAAATACATAAAAAAATTTGTTTACTAAAAAATAATAAATATATTTGGCTCACTGTTAACCAAAAACAACTACTAGATTTACAATGATTTACAAGTTTTTACCACTGTTTTTATTGAGTTTAATGTCGTTTGGAACTTTTGCTACAAAAGTTGAGAATAAAGAAGATAAAAATATTAAAGTAATTGCGAATACTGATCCTAAACTTTTAGCTGAAAAAAGTAAAGTAGCTTTTGAAACTAGATGCAAATCTTTTTACAACGAAATTGTGTCTGCCAATTTTAGTTTACCCCAATATGATAGTTTTATTAAAGCTTTTGAAGGTTACGAACAATTAAAAAATCAAGGAAAAGTTCAAAATGAAATCTTAACTATTGTAGATTTTAGTTTATCTTCTAGTGAAGATAGAATGTGGGTTATTGATATGGCCACTAAAAAAGTAGTTTTACAAACACTTGTAGCTCACGGAAGAAATTCAGGTAGTGATTTTGCAAATAATTTTTCTAATAAATCTGAATCTTATCAAAGTAGTTTAGGTTTTTATTTAACTGGTGAAGTTTACCAAGGTAAACATGGTATGTCTTTAAGACTAGACGGACAAGAATATGGTATTAACGACAATGCAAGAGATAGAGCTGTAGTAATACACGGTGCAGATTACGTTTCTGAAAATTTTATTAAAGCAAATGGAAGATTAGGAAGAAGCCAAGGTTGTCCTGCTGTTTCTTATGAAGTTCACAAAGAATTAATTCAATTGATAAAAGATAAATCGGTTTTATTTATTTATCATCCTTCAGGAAACTATGTGGCAAAATCTAAATTAGTTTCCTAAACTGTCGTAAAGTTTTTTGTCGAGGTCATAAATATCATCACGAAACACAAGTTGATCGCCTTCGGACCAATTAGTCCAATATAATAATAAAACATTAATGCTATTTTTTATGGGAATAGTTTTAGTGTTTTTTCTATTTAAAATGGTATCTATTTCGCTTTTTTTCCATTTTTCATCGTTTAGTTTTAAAATGGTTTCACTCAATTTTAATGGATTTTCAACTCTTACACAGCCAGAACTTAAAGCTTTGTATTCTCTAGAAAAATAATCGCGATGATTAGTGTCGTGTAAATACACCATGTGTCTGTTATTGAAATTGAATTTAACTAAACCAAGGGAATTATTATAACTTGGCGATTGTACATAACGATAACTTTTTGAGTTTTCAGGCTCCCAAAATTCTGGCGACACAATATTTCCTGCTTTATCATAAATTGAAATTTTATTTCGGTCAAAATAATTTCTGTTTTTTGAAGCTGATGGAGTTAAATCTTCTTTAATAATTGTTGGTGGAACAGTCCAGGTTGGATTGAAAACTAAATTTGAAATCTTAGACGTTAAAACTGGAGTTCGTCTACTGCTTTTACCTACAACAACAGTATGATTTTCGATGGTATCATTATTTTTTACAAAATTCAAAGAATAATCAGGAAGGTTTACCAAAATGTATTCTTTACCGAAATCGTAAGGAAACCATTTCCATCGTTCTAAATTGGCAATAATTTGTGCTCTACGCTCATTTTTAGAAAAGTTCAAGGCTTTTATAGTGCCTTTTCCTATTACTCCATCTGGTTTTAAGCCATGCCTTTTTTGGAATTTTTTTACTGCAACAAAGGTTGTTGAATCATAAACTGGAGTAATAATGCTGTCGGTTTTGGTGTAATCTTTCCAATATTTTAATCTTTTCTTTATGGAAACTAAAACTGGTGTGGTATCGTTAAGTTGAATTTTATCTTTAATTTCAATTTTATTAAAATGATATTCAGGATATTCTTCCAGTAAAACCAAACTTCTTTTAATTCTTTTATACATAAAGTCTTTTGGTTTTAGGTTTTTTAATGATGATGAAACTCTTATGTTTTTTATAGCATTTGCTAGGCTGTCGCTCAGTGGTAATTCTTTTTTAGTTAAATCCCAATCCTTGTACAGCTCTGTAGGTTTTAGTTTCCCTTTATAAAGATGAGTGGCAATTTTTCTATAATTTTTAGTAAGTAAAATGTCATAGTCAATAATTTCTCTATCGTCCATTTTATCTCTTTTGCTTTCTAATTCTTTTATTTTATCAAATTCGTAGTCATTAGCATTAAGTCCGTCTTTGTGGCAAAATTTTATTTCATTAATTAAATCGGTTCTGTTTTCGTCATTGTACCAAATCTCGTAATTGTTCAATTTAGAGTAATACAATTTTAGTGAATCGTCAAGTTTTTCTAAAACTTCATTCGGAATTGGTCTTATTATAGTATTTGTTTTAGCATCTTTAATTAAATCTAAATTTTCGACAACAGGAAGTTTGTCATCTTTTTTACAAGACAATTGAAGTAAGGAAATGAATAGTATAAAAGAGTAAATTATTTTATTCATGTAATTGATTTATACATTAAATAATGTGTTCCTATTTCATTAATGTCAAATTTTGTACCAAAAGCTTTTTAAATTAAATTTAACTAAAAACTAAAGCAATTTTTCTAACATTAAATCAAATTATTTCAATGTTGTTTAAAATTCTATTTTTTTTAACTTCTGTATTGACTTTTCCCAATTTTTTGAAAATTGTCATACATTTACATTTGAAATTTCTGTTCGAAATTAAAATACGATGATTACATATAAGAGTAAAAATAACTTCAATTAAGTTTCTGTTTGCCAAACACCTCAAAAATAAATTCTCGTACTTATTGTTTATATCAAAATTAAATAAATCTAATGTTTTTTCGTTTCTTAAAATTTCATATCGAAAAGAAAACGTTTCTTGAAGTATAATGTTTTTAATTTCAATCATTTAATTTTCAAGTTATGCAGAACATAGATTAAATGATAATATGAAAGAGATGGGTTTATAAAGATAGCTTGAATTTTTTTTAAAAAAAATTTGCAAATGATTATTTTTTTAAGTTATATTTGCACCCACGAAAGTAAACGCTTTTGAATTGCGGGAGTAGCTCAGTTGGTAGAGCGTCAGCCTTCCAAGCTGAATGTCGCGAGTTCGAACCTCGTCTCCCGCTCTTAGTTTTACTGAATTATAATATTATTGCGGGAGTAGCTCAGTTGGTAGAGCGTCAGCCTTCCAAGCTGAATGTCGCGAGTTCGAACCTCGTCTCCCGCTCAAAAAAAGCCTTTCAATTTGAAAGGCTTTTTTTGTTGTTTGTCTTGTCCTGAAAAAAGTTGACTAAAAAACAAGAAAAATGTCAACATTAAAAGATTCTCAAAAATTACAGAGAACTTCACAGTTTTATAGTGAAGCA